>NZ_JBKOOL010000069.1:0-28037 GCF_046764065.1 Nocardia sp. NPDC002869 | reverse complement strand
CGGTGTGCCCGGCACACCGCGCGACCGGCGCAATCGGTCCGGGCGAGGTGCCCGCACCGCATTCGCAGGAAGGTTCACTCGATGCCGGACGCCCCCGAAACCGCCGAACCGGCCGTGTCCTCGTTCTCCACCCGGATCCGGGAGGCCACCACCCGCGAACACGAGGAGGCAGAGAACTCGACCTTCATCACCGAGATGCTGGGCGGGTCACTGGGGCTCGAGTCGTATCGCCGATACACCGGTCAGCTCTGGTTCATCTACCGGGCCCTGGAGTCGCATGCCGACGCGCTCGCCACCGACCCGGTGGCCGGCCCGTTCATCAAACCGGAACTGGCCCGCACCGCCGAGCTGGAACGGGACCTCGCCCATCTCGCCGGCCCGGGCTGGCGCGAAGAACTCATGCCGCTGCCCGCCACGGCCGCCTACGCCGCGCGGATCGAGGAATGCGCCCGGACATGGCCGGGCGGCTATATCGCCCACCACTACACCCGTTACCTCGGTGACCTCTCCGGCGGTCAGGTGATCCGCGGCAATGCGGAAAAACTGTGGGACCTACCCCACCGGGGCGACGGGGTGCGGTTCTACGTCTTCGAGCAGATCGGTAATCCCGCGGCGTTCAAACGCGACTACCGGGCACTGCTCGACCGGATCGGGGTGGACGAGCTCGAGCAGCGCCGCATCCTCGACGAGGGCAAACGCGCCTTCGTACTCAACCGCGCGGTGTTCACCGAACTGGCCGCCGAATTCCCGGCCCGGCGCCCTTCCTGATCGGCGACCGGCCGACCTGGTCGTCTGATACATTCCGGCCCGTAGCCACCGTGAGCGAAGGGTGAACCGTGTCCGAAACCTCTCCCGCCGACCCGGTACCGGCCGACGAGTACCCCGTGATCGTCGTCGGGGCCGGGCTGGCCGGTCTCGTCGCCACCTATGAGCTGACCAAGGCCGGACACCGGGTGCTCGTACTCGACCAGGAGAACCGCAACAACCTGGGCGGCCAGGCGTTCTGGTCGCTCGGCGGCCTGTTCTTCGTGGACAGCCCGGAGCAGCGGCGCCTCGGTATCAAGGACTCCTACGAGCTGGCGCTGCAGGACTGGCTGGGTTCGGCCGGGTTCGACCGCGACGACGAGGACCATTGGGCCCGGCAGTGGGCCGAGGCCTACGTCCGGTTCGCCGCCACCGAGAAGCGCGACTATCTCTACGACCTCGGCCTGCGGGTAACCCCGCTGGTCGGCTGGGCCGAACGCGGCGGCGCCCTCGCCGACGGGCACGGGAACTCGGTACCGCGGTTCCATATCTCCTGGGGCACCGGGCCGGGCGTGCTCGAGGTGTTCCTGAATCCCGTGCTGGACGCCGAGCGCAAGGGCCTGGTGCGTTTCGCGTTCCGCCACCGGGTCGACGAACTGCTCGTCCACGACGGCGCGGTCACCGGGGTGCGCGGCAGCGTTCTCGAACCGACCGAACTCGCCCGCGGTGTCGCGTCCTCGCGCACGGTGGTGGGCGATTTCGAACTCCACGCCCGGGCCGTGCTGGTCACCTCCGGCGGTATCGGCCACAATTACGACCTCATCCGGCAGAACTGGCCGACGGACCGGCTCGGCCCCGCACCGCGCACCATGATCTCGGGAGTGCCCGCCCATGTGGACGGGCGAATGCTCGGTATCTCCGAATCGGCCGGCGCCGCCCTGGTGAACCGGGACCGGATGTGGCACTACACCGAAGGCATCAACAACTGGGACCCGATCTGGCCCGATCACGCCATCCGGATCATTCCCGGCCCGTCGTCGCTGTGGTTCGACGCGAACGGTCGACGACTGCCGGCGCCGTGCTTCCCCGGTTTCGATACCAATTCGACCATGAAGGCGATTCTGGCGACCGGCTACGACTATTCGTGGTTCGTGCTGACCCAGTCGATCATCGAGAAAGAATTCGCGCTGTCCGGGTCCGAGCAGAACCCGGACATCACCAGCAAGGACCGGCTCACCACGGTCCGCAGCCGCTTCACCAAGGGCGCCCCGCAACCGGTGGAGGCGTTCAAGGAACACGGGGTCGATTTCGTGGTGGCCGATACGCTGCGCGAACTCGTCGACGGAATGAACGGCCTCGCCCGCGGCCCGCAATTGGACTACGCCGCAATGGAACGGCAGATCGTGGCCCGCGATCGCGAGATCACCAACAAGTTCAGCAAGGACGCCCAGGTGACGGCGATCCATAACGCGCGCACCTTCTTCGGGGACCGCACCGCCCGGGTCGCCAAACCGCATCGGATTCTCGATCCGGCCGCCGGCCCGCTCATCGCGGTCCGGCTCAATATCCTGACCCGCAAAACCCTCGGCGGACTGCAGACCGATCTTCATTCCCGGGTGATGCGACCGGACGGCACCCCGCTGCCCGGCCTCTACGCCGCCGGAGAGGTCGCCGGCTTCGGCGGCGGCGGCGTGCACGGATACAACGCCCTGGAAGGAACGTTCCTGGGCGGCTGCATATTTTCCGGCCGGACCGCCGGCCGTGCACTCGCCACCACGCTGAGCCACGCCTGAACAGCCGGCCCGGCCTGCCACGGCCGGGCCCGGTCTAGTCCTGCGAGAGCAGCCGTCCCGCCTCGGCGGCCAGCGCCGACAGCTGCCGGGCCTGTCGTCCGGTATCGATGGCCGGGCGACCGGAACCGATCCGGGTGGCCAGCGACAATGCCGCCACCGTGACCCCGCGGCGGCGTACCGGTACGGCCACACAGCCGATACCGGAGACCGCTTCTTCGTTGTCGACGGCGATACCCTGCCTGCCGCGGATCCGCGCCAGCTCCCGATGCAGTTCCAGTCGATCACCGATGGTGCGCGGGGTCAGCCGGGGAAGCTGTTCGCGCAGTGAGGTTTCCACCACGCCGGGATCCAGGCTCGCCAGCAGCGCCTTGCCCAGCGCGGTGCTGTGCGCCGGCAATCTACCGCCGACCCGGGTGGGGACGGCCGCGCTCTGCCGGCCGCCGGTCTTGTCCAGATAGACGACATCGCGGCCGTCGAGCACCCCCAGATGCCCGACCGACAGGGTGCGCTGGCACAGCTCGTGCAGCAGCGGGCCGATCACCGCCCGTAATTCGTTGTGGCCCGCGGCCAGCCCACCCAGTTCCAGGGTGCGCAGGCCCAGCCGGTAACCGCCCGGATAGTGCGCCAGCCAGCGCAACCGGATCATCTGGTCCAGGATGCGATGGACCGTGGAACGCGGCAACCCGGTGCGTTCCACCAGATCCTGCAGCGTGAGCACGGGCGTCGCCGGCTCGAAAGCGTCCAGGATCAATGTCATCCGCTCGATCATCGACACGGGGGGCGCGGGCCGGGCCGGGGTTTGCGCACCCCGCCACGACCCGCCCGGCTCCGGGTCGGCCAGCACCTCGACCGTCATGACTTACCTCCATCGTGCAGCCCGGCCAGCATATGCGCAGCGAACCGCACCGTACCGACCATGCCCCTTTCCGTACCCGTGCGAACCATCACAGGCCGCTCAACTCGGCAAGAAGGGTGCGTTGAAAACACTGCACAGCCACCGTCCGTCCACCAGTTCCATCACCGTGGACACCGACTGCTCCCGCGTCGTCTCCGCCTCGCCCGCAACCTGATTGACAGTGGTGATCTGTACCTGGACGTCGGCGCGGGTGTCGCCGTCGGTCATGGTCGCCGTACAGTTGGTGTCCCCCGCCCGGGAACGCTCCGGGTCGGCGGAGATCAGTACCCGGACCATCGGCAGCACGGTCGCGGCCTGGCTCTTCCACTGGCCGGTGGCGCCGGCCTGTACCTTCTGCTCCCAGCCCGCCGGGTCGTCGTAGTCGTAGCCGGCGACGAGCGCGGTGTACGCGCAGGCCGCCTGTTCGGCGGCGGTTTTCGCATCGGCGGGAGGCGGCGCGGCCACTTCACCGCCCCCACCGCGCAGGAGGTCGGTGAGCCAGACGCTCGCACCGACCACCGCGACCACGGCGAGGGACGCGAGCAGACGGCGCCGCGCGCGCGGCGGTTCGGCCTGTCCGACCGCGGCGGGCGGCGCCGGAACCGGCACGGTGCGCACGGCCGGCACGGTCACCGCGGGTTCGGTGAGCGCGCGGCGCGCGGCCAGTGCCAATTCACCGCAGCCGGAGAACCGTTCGTCCCGGTCCTTGGCCATGGCGCGGGCGATGACGCCGTCGAATCCGGACGGCAGCCGCGGATCCACCGCCGAGGGCCGTGGCACCGGAGCATTGAGATGGGCGTTGATGAGGGCCCCGGTGGTCGCGACCGGATACGGCAAGCGCCCGGTCAGCAGGTAGTAGAGGGTGCAGCCGAGCGAGTACACGTCGGCGCGGCGGTCGATATCGGGGCGCATCTCGAACTGCTCGGGCGCGGCGTAGTGGAAACTCGCGTACAACTCTCCGGTGCGCGTGAGTCCGTCGGTACGATCCAGCGCTTTGGCGATACCGAAATCGGAGAGGTACACCTGCTGCTGTTCACCCCAGGCCAGCAGGATGTTCGCGGGTTTCACGTCCCGGTGCAGTACACCCGCCGCGTGGGCGTGATCGAGGGCGCGCGCGGTTTCCTCGGTGATCCGCACCGCGTGATCGGGCCGTACCGGCCCGCGCCGCAGCACCGCCGCCACATCGGTGCCCTCGATGTACTGGATCGCCATCCACAGCCGGCCCTGTTCCTCGCCGCGGGCGTACACGGCGACGATATTGGGATGGGACAGCCGCGCCGCGGTATCGGCCTCCCGCAGGAAGCGGGCCCGGACGTCGCGGTCGTCGCCGGCGATGGGGGTCAGCAACTTCAGCGCCACGGGCCGCGGCAGATCACGGTCGCGGGCGAGATAGACCTCGCCCATTCCGCCGGCGCCCAGCAGGCGGTCGATCCGGTAACCGGCGAAGATCTGGCCCGGTTCGAGGCCGCTCTTCACGCGGTGCGCGGGCCGGGCCGGCCGTAGGCCTGCGGGCCGGGCGCGGGACCCGCCCGGCCCGCCGTGGCCGGCGCCGGTGCCGAGGGCGCGGCGGCCGCGAGCGCGGGCTCGGCCTCCGCTTCCACGGTGGCGTGCACGATATCGCGGTGCAACTCCGAGGACTCCTCGAAAACCGGCGCGAACCGGGTGCACCAACCACACCAGGTCGCCCAGAAGTCCACCAGCACGATGTGATTGGTGGACACCACCGTCTGGAAACTCTGCTGTGTCAGGGGCGTCGTCGGCATGGTAGTCCTCCCGCGGCCCGACCCCGGACCGCCCCGCGTGCGTACTGGCCCCGTCCGCAATCCGTGTACGAACGGGCTCCGGCAGCCGGGAGGAAAGGCACACTCCGACCGCCGATATCCGGCAGCCTACGCGGCCGGGGGCGGTGCCGCGCGGCCCGGTCGCGCACCTCGTGCGGCGGCCCCGGCCGCCGCCCGGCCGCACCTGTGACGATAACGTGTTCTCATGAGCGAGAACGAGGCCGGGGACGTCCTGCCCGATGCCGAGCATCACGAGGGCGGATTCCGGCCGATGTCGGAGTTGATGGAGGCGGTCCGCACTGTCGACACCAGCCGCGGCGGCCCGCACTACGGCGACTTCATCGAACAGGTGCGCACGCTCATGGACCGTGCCCGGCTGGCGGTGCCGCCGGACGATCTGGTGCAGGAAGCGGCCGGCATCCTGGAGAAGCTGAACGACCGGCTGGGCGCCTATGTCGGCGAGGAATGGGACGCGCCGGGCTGGACCCGGTTCGATCTACCCTCCCGGGGCAACGTGACGCTGCCGCCGTACCAGGTGGATCGGGTGAACCGCGACGGTGTCCAGGCGCGGATCACCTACCGCACCTTCCATCTCGGCGGTAACGCCGCCGCCCACGGCGGGTACATCTCGCTGGGCTTCGACGATCTGATGGGGCTGGCCGGATCGGCGCACTCCGGGTCGGTGACCCGTACGGCATCGCTCACGGTGGACTATCGGTCGATCACACCGTTGAACAAGGAACTGGCGCTGCATGCCTGGGCCGAACGCCAAGAGGGCCGCAAGGTCTGGATCAAGGCCACGCTGCACGACGGCGACCGGCTCTGCGCCGAGGCCCACGGCCTGTTCATCGTCTTGAAGCCCGGCCAGCCCTGATCCCGGTCCGGCCGGCCACCACCGCGGAAACCGGTAGTGGCGGCCGGATGCCGCGCCGGGCACGGTGAACCGGGCGGGCGGTGCCTGCGGTTACCCGATCCACCGCCCGCCGGGTGTCGCTCAGACCCGATTTCCACCTGGGTAGTGCACGTCGAGGTAGGGCGCGAAGGCGGCGTCCACTTCCTCCGGCGTCAGCCCGAAATCGTCCAGCGAGTACTTGTGGACCGGCCGCGCCGCCCCCGAGGTGGATTCCCCGTGCAGAGCAGTCATCTGTTCTCGGGCCGCGTCGGTGAACTCGAGCTCGAATTGGGTGTAGATCTTCTCGACGGTGCCGATCGGATCGGTCACGAAATCCTCGTAGTACACATCGCAGAACTGCGCCGCCGGATGCTTCTTCCGGTCTTCGAGGAAGGTTTTCGCTCCCCGCGACCACAGTTCCAGCTGCGCGGCGCCCACCACGGGTCCGCGGAACTTTTCCGACCAGCCCGCTGTCGCCTGTTCGTTCAGGCTGCACACCGAAGCGACGATGGTGCGCGGCGCCCGGTGCATCTGGATCACCAGCGCGTCCGGATAGACGGCGAGCAGCGCGTCGAGGGCGAACAGATGGCTCGGATTCTTCAGTACCCACCGCCGGCCGGGGTCGTTGAGGCCGATCAGTTGCAGATTCCGGCGATGCCGGGCGTAGGCCGGTGTCCAGTCCTGTCCGCGCAGCCATTCCGAGTAGCGGGGCAGATAGCCCAGACACTCGTAGGAGACCGACATCGCCGACTGCCGCAGCAATTGCCAGCACTCCTCCACCTGGTCGGCGGAGATATGATGCACGCCCATGAATTCGGGATGCTCCACGTGATGCTTCTCGTAACCGGCCTGCAGACGCGCGAATACCGGGTTCTGTTCCCAGGTCTCCCGCGGCGGGCGGGGCTGCGGCATCTCGGTCAGCCACATCTCCAGGCCCTGGTGGCCGGGGTCGGCGGTGAGCAGCCGGTGCACCGCCGTGGTACCCGAGCGCGGTAACCCGGTCACGAAGATCGGTCGTTCGATCGCGATCTCGGCGTGCTGCGGGTACTGCTTCCAACCGGCTTCGCTCAGGGCCCGGGCGATCAGGGCGCCGCGCAGCAGCGCGCGAGTGACCTTGTTGCCGAACGGGGTGAGTTCGGCGTTGTGCTCATAGGATTCCAGCAGCACCGACAGGCCGGTGCGGTAGTCGGCGTCGCCGAAATCGTCGAGTCCGGCCACCTTGGTGGCGGAGGCGTGCAGATCGTCGATGGTCCCGACGTCATCCCTGCCGATCATTTCTTCTTACTCCTCAGTGGTGGAATTCGCCGCAGTTCACGTCGAGACAGGTTCCGGTGATCGCCCGCGACATCGCGGAGGCGAAGAAGACGACCGTGTCGGCGATCTCGTCGGGTTCGGGCAGCCGGCGCAGGTCGATATCGGCGGCGGTCTGGGTGTAGATATCGGCCGCGCTCACCCCGCGTTCCTGGGCCAGGTAGTCGAAGTACCATTTCAGCGTGTCGGCCCAGATCCAGCCCGGTGCCACGGAATTGACCCGGATACCGCGCGGTCCCAGTTCGGTGGCCAGGCTCTGCGCGAGCGCCAGCAGCGTGGTCTTGGCCATCTTGTAGGGGCCGTAGGGCTGCCGGGAGTGCCGCAGTACCGCCGAATTGATCATCACCACCGACCCCTTGTTCTCGGCGAGGGCGGGGGCGAACAGGCGGGTCAGCCGCAGCGCGGCGAAGACATTGGTTTCCAGGTTGGTCCGCAGATCGTCGAAGGCCACCTCGGCGAGGTCGACCATCGGCGGCATGGCGAAGGCATTGTTCACCAGCGCGTCGACCCGGCCGAACTTCGCGTGGACGGCGGTGACCAGATGCTGCGCGGCGGCGTCGTCGGTGATATCGGTGGGCACCACCAGGGCGCGCCGGCCGAGTTCCTCGACCTGGGCCGCGACCTTGCGCAGCCGTTTCTCGGTGCGCGATACCAGTACTACATCGGCACCGGCCTTCGCGCTCTGCAGCGCGATCGCCTGCCCCAGCCCCGGGCCGATCCCGGAGACGACGACGACCTTGTCCCGCAACAGCATCAGCCGAGCATCCTCTCCGCCACCGCGGCCTGCCGGCCGGCGATCCGGGCCTTCCAGTCCTCCGGGGTGATGCGCGATTCCTTGTAGTAGGGCAGCCGGTCGGGCAGTTCGTCGAAGGACACCAGTTCCACGGCCGGCCCGTCCTCGGGGGTCATGTCGCGGGACAGCCGCTGCCAGCGGAACTGCAGGTAGGCGCGATCGTGGCCGGTGCGTTCGATCCAGTTGATCAGGCCCGGATCGCGCTCACTGATCACCAACCGGATCATCCCGTCGGGATCGACATCGGCCTGGTCGGCATTGAGGCTGGTCTGGTGGTTGATGTAGTCCAGCGACAGATACCACATACTGCCGAGCTGAAATCCCTGGTAGGGTGCGTCGGACTTCGGCACGGTCAGGATCATCACCTGGTCGTCGGTGAGGTCGTAGTGACCGACCGAGGAGAACTGGGTGGACAGCCCGCCCGGCGTGCGCCGCGGTTCGGTCATGGTGTTGACCGGCAGGTTCAGATAGAACCATTCGGGGAAGGCCAGGAAGGTCTTCAGCCGCGACACCAGCATCTTGCCCGCGACCTCGTAGCGCTTCGCCATCAGGTCGGAGGTGATGGCCGGCGGGGCGGAGCCCACGGTGTCGACCCGGCTGATGCGGACGGTACCGGCCTTCTCGTTCGCCCAGTCGCCGTAGACCTCCCGGACCGCGAGCATGGTGGAATCCGCGGCGAGCCGGATATGGTTGCGGCCGCCCGCGCCGGGGCCCAGGGTCAGTTCGTAGCTGCCGTCGGCGGCGATATCGATGGAGCGGTCGTCGAAGGCGGTCTCCCCGCCGGGGACCTCGGTCGGCGAGTAGTTGCCGTTGAGTACCTGGAAGCTCAGGTCACGGGTGGTACCGCGGGTGCCGGTGACCACGTACTCGGCGTCGGGCCGCAGGTTGGCGTGCCAGTAGAGGGTGTCGGGATTGTCCAGGCCCATCTTGGTGTAGGGCCCGGTGGACTGGACGAAGAAGGGGAAGTCCCGTTCGAAGGCCCACGACATCTGGATGGCGGCGCGGATACTGCCCGCGAGGTAGTCGTAACCCTCGGCGAGATCCTGTGCGGTGCGGATATGCGGGGCGTTTTTGATGATTTCCTCGGCGGCGGCGATCGATTCCGCGAACGGCTGGGTCAGCACGATACTCCCGGTGTTCCATATATGTACCGCCCTGGTACATTGCGATATCGAGAAGATTAGAACCTGTTCTAGGAGCGGTCAATGTCAGCGGAAACTTCGGAGGTGCGTGAAGTCGGCAGGCGCTCCGCCCCCACCCAGCGCGTAGTCCAGGTGATCGACTATGTCGTCGCCCGGCGCGGCCGCCGGACCGGCCTCTCCGAAATGGCCCGCGACCTGGGCCTGGCCAAGCCCACCTGCCTGGGCATCCTCACCGAGCTCACCGCGGCCGGCTACCTCACCCGCGATCCGCGCACCCGCGAATACGGCCCGGGCCCGGCCCTGATCGCCGCGGGCCGGGTGGCCCAGCAGAGTTTCTCCATCGCCGCGCTCGCCCACCCCGAACTGGAACGACTGAGCGCTGCCTATGGCACCACCTGCACCGCCTCCGCGGTCGTGGGCGAGCGGATCAGTGTCCTGGACAGCGCCGGCCCGGCAATGGTCCAGGTCGGGGCCACCTACCGGTTCGCCCCGCCGGTCGGGCTCATGTACGTGCTCTGGGACACCGAGGCCGCGTTCGACGCCTGGCGCGGCACCGCGCCGACCGTCCCGCTGCACCAGGACGAGACCCTGCTGCGTCATATCGTGGCCGAATGCCGCGAGCGCGGCTACCTGGTGGAGAGCATGACCGGCGCGGGCCGCCGGTTGTACTCGCTGCTCGCCGGAGTGGCCGGGCACGATCTGCCCGAGGAGTTGCGCACCGCGGTCGCCGAGCTGGTCAGCACCCTCGGCGAACGGGTCTATCTGGGCTCCGACCTGCGGCCGCGCAAAGAACACCCGGTGAGTCTGCTCGCCGCGCCGACCTACGACGCGGACGGCCGCCAGCAACTGGTGCTCACCATGTACGTCGGGAAACCGATCACCGGGGCGGAGATCGCCCGCCGGGGCGCCGCTCTCGTGGCGGCCGCCGACGCGGTCACCGCCGCGGCGGGCGGCCGGCATCCGGTGAACCGTTGACCGCGCATAGAAACGTGTTCTAGTTTTTAGGCGTGAGCCAGCACACGAAGTCGGCGGCGAGTACGTACGAGCTCTCGCATCAGTCCGCACTCGAGGCCGAATCGGTCCATATCCTCCGGGAGGTGGCCGCCACCTTCGAACGTCCCGCCCTGCTGTTCTCCGGCGGCAAGGATTCGGTGGTGATGCTGCATCTCGCCACCAAGGCCTTCTGGCCGGCCCCGCTCCCGTTCCCGATCCTGCACATCGACACCGGGCACAATTTCGACGAGGTGATCACCTACCGCGACGCAACGGTCGCGAAATACGGGTTACGCCTGCTCGTCGGCCGGGTCCAGGAGGATATCGACGCCGGACGGGTCACCGAGGACACCGGTCCTCGGGCCAGTCGCAACCGGTTGCAGACCGCCACCCTGCTGCGCACACTGCGCGAAGGCCGGTTCGACGCGGTCTTCGGCGGCGCCCGGCGCGACGAGGAGAAGGCGCGCGCCAAGGAACGGGTCTTCAGCTTTCGCGACGAGTACGGCCAGTGGGACCCGCGCCGGCAGCGTCCCGAACTGTGGAACCTCTACAACGGCAAACACCGCCCCGGCGAACACATCCGGGTGTTCCCGCTGTCCAACTGGACCGAACTCGATATCTGGACCTATATCGCGAGCGAAGGTATCGAACTGCCGTCGCTGTACTACGCGCACCGCCGCCCGGTGGTGCAGCGCGACGGCATGCTTCTGGCCCACACCAGGTTCCTGACCCTGCTCGACGGCGAGGAAGCCCAGGAGGCGCTGGTGCGCTTCCGTACCGTGGGCGATGCCACCTGCACCGGCTGCGTGGAATCGACCGCCGCCACCCCCGCCGAGGTCGTCGAGGAAGTGGCGACCGCGCGGGTCACCGAACGCGGCGCGACCCGTGCCGACGACCGGATCTCCGAGGCCGGGATGGAAGACCGTAAACGAGAGGGCTACTTCTGATGAGCACCCTGCTGCGCCTTGCCACCGCGGGCAGCGTCGACGACGGTAAGTCCACGCTGATCGGACGGCTTCTCTTCGATTCCAAGACCCTGTTCACCGACCAGCTCGACGCGGTGGAACGCACCAGCCGTGAACGCGGCCAGGACTACCCCGATCTCGCGCTGCTCACCGATGGACTGCGCGCCGAACGCGAACAGGGCATCACCATCGATGTCGCGCACCGTTATTTCGCGACGCCACGACGCAAATTCATCATCGCCGACACCCCGGGGCACGTGCAGTACACCCGCAATATGGTCACCGGCGCCTCCACCGCCGACCTCGCGCTCATCCTGGTCGACGCCCGGCACGGGGTCGTCGAACAGACTCGGCGGCACGCCTTCCTGGCCTCGCTGCTGGGCGTCCCCCACCTGGTGCTGTGTGTGAACAAGATGGACCTGGTGGACTATTCGGCACAGCGGTTCGCCGAAATCCGGGAGGAATTCGCCGCTTTCGCCTCCCGGTTGCAGATCGCGGACCTGACCTTCATCCCGATGTCGGCGCTGCACGGCGACAATATCGTGCACCGCAGCGCCACCATGGACTGGTACGAGGGCACCCCGCTGCTGCACCACCTCGAAGAGGTGCATATCGCCTCGGACCGCAATCTCATCGACGCGCGGCTGCCGGTGCAGTATGTGATCCGCAGCCACACACCGGATTTCCGCGGCTACGCGGGCACCGTCGCCAGCGGCGTCTGGTCGGCCGGCGACGAGATCACCGTACTGCCCTCCGGTCTCACGACCACGGTCACCGGAATCTGGGGTCCGGGCGGGGTACCGCTCGAGCAGGCCTTCCCCCCGCAGGCGGTCACGGTCGCCCTCGCCGACCAGCTCGATATCGGCCGCGGCGATATGCTCTGCCGTCCCGCCAACCGCCCGCAGGTCGGCCGTGATCTGGACACCATGGTGTGCTGGTTCAGCGACGAGGCCCAGTTGCGCCCCGGCGCGTCCTACACCGTCCGCCACACCACCCGCAGTCTGCCCGCGCAGATCCGCTCGCTGGACTACCGCCTCGATGTGAACACGCTGCACCGGGACGAGGACGCGACCGCACTGTCGCTCAACGAGATCGGCCGGGTGCAGTTGCGCACCCGGCAGCCGCTGCAGTTCGACCCGTATCGCCGCAACCGCACCACGGGCAGTTTCCTGCTGGTCGACGACACCACCGGCGATACCGTGGGCGCCGGGATGATCACCGGGCCGAGCCTGCCCTCGTCCCGGGTGGTATGGCATGCGAGCGCGGTCGAGCGGTCCGAGCGCGCGACCCGGGGTCTGACCGTCTGGCTCACGGGACTGTCGGGGTCCGGGAAATCCTCGGTGGCGGTGGAGCTCGAGCGCCGCCTGGTGGCCACGGGGCGTCCGGCGTTCCTGCTCGACGGCGACAATCTGCGCCACGGCCTGAACTCGGATCTGGGTTTCAGCGCGGCCGACCGCACCGAGAACATCCGCCGGGTGGGCGAGGTCGCCCGCCTGTTCGCCGAATCCGGGACCATTGCCATCGTCTCGCTCATCAGCCCCTACCGGGCCGATCGCGACCGGGCGCGGGACACCCACGCCACCGCGGGGATTCCTTTCGTCGAGATCTTCGTGGACACTCCGCTGGAGGTGTGCGAGGCCCGCGACCCCAAGGGCCTCTACGCGAAGGCCCGGGCCGGGGAGGTTCGTGGTTTCACCGGTATCGACGATCCCTACGAGGCGCCCACAGCACCGGCGCTGGTGTTGCGTCCGGAGGACGGCGATCCGGCCGCGATGGCCGCCGCCATCTTGGCGCTGCTCGCCCGGGAGGAGAGCGCCTGACCCGCACTGGATGAGAACAGCGGCGTCGCCGGCGGACCGGTTCCGTCGGCGCTCGGCCGCGACGCCCGAGCGGGCTCGAGCAGCGACCACCGTCCAGGCTGTGTTCTGGCAGATGCTCCTACTTCTCGGCAGTTCCGCCGGCCGGGTACGTCGCGGGATCACGCTCCGTCCGGTTTCCGAGCCACGGCGGGTACGGGGACCAGGAGCACGGGCCGGTGGGCGTGGTGGACCAGGCTTGTCGAGACCGATTCCCCCAGCAGCCGCTCCAGCAGCGATACCAGCCCGCCGCGGGAGGCGCCGATGATGATCATCTCCGCGTCGTAGGTGTCGGCGAGCCCGGCCAGCAGCCGCGCCGGGCGGCCCGGACGGCTGTAGTAGGCCCAGGGACCCGCTGCGCGTTCCAGCACCGCGCAGGCGTCGCGGCGTTCCTGCTCGACCGCCTCGGTCACGGCTTGTTCCCAGTCTGCGGCATCGGGGTCGATCGGCAGGTCGTCGGTGTCGACGATATGCGCCACGTGCAGGAACGCGCCGATTCGGGCAGCGAGGTCGAGCGCATAGGACAGGGCGGCGTGACCGGCGGGGTGACGGTCGAACCCGACCACCAGATGGCAACGGGCCACAGTGGGCGAAGTGGGGCCGTCGATCCGGTGCGGAGCCCGCCACCCCCCACGGGCGGGCGGGGGTGTGCGGTCGTCGTGGTCGGTCATCACTCCCAGCTCCTCATAGTCCGGTCAGTGCCAGGCCGGCGCCGCCGGCCGCCAATGTGATCAGCAGGCTGCCGAACGCGTTGGCGGCCGCCGCCGTGTAGTGCTGATTCTGGATCAGGCGGACAGTTTCGAAACTGGCGGTACTGAAGGTGGTGTACCCGCCACAGAATCCGACACCGACAATCAGTTCGAGATCACGGGCGGCACCGTGGAAAAGCACCACACCCGTGACGACCCCGAGGAGGAACGAACCGGTCACGTTGATCACCAGCGTGGCCCACGGAAATTGTGACGTGCGGCGATGCTTGACGACCCCGTCGAGGACGAACCGGGCCATCGCGCCGGCGCTACCGGCGACCGCGATCCACACCGTGGTCATCACAGATCCTTCGCCCGCCCGGACCGCATCCACGCACCTGCGGCGATACCCGTGGCGGTGGCCACCAACCCGGCCAATACCGTGCCCACCGCATAGCTGGCCGCGGTCGACCAGTGCTGGCCCCGTACCAACAGGTCGGTATCCACGGCCAGGGTGCTGTAGGTGGTGAACGCCCCCAGAAACCCGGTGCCCACACCCAGCCGTGCCCGCCGACGCCAGCCGTTGTCGGGTCCGAGCCGCGTCAGCCCTTCGAGCAACCAACCCAGCGCACACGCACCGATTGTGTTGATCGCGAATGTCGTAACCGGCCACCCACCCGCCGAGTGCGGAAACCACACACCGAGCTGGTACCGCAGCGGAGCACCGAACACCCCGCCGATACCGACCGACACGACCGCCCACGCCCGCAGATGCAGCGGGGTGACAGCAGAGGCCGGAGTGTCGGGATCGATGGGTAGAGCGCGAGGTGGATCCGCATGTTCGGGCACAGGACATACTCCTTCCGTCGGGGAAGGAACCATCGGCCCCGGAGCATGAGGCGGTTCAGACATCCCAGCGGGCGTCTCGGCGGAGATCCATCGCCGCAGACAGCATAACCGGCCGCCGACGACGACCGTTTCGACACCGTGGTCATTCCCGGTAGTGAACTGCCGCCCTCGAAATTCGTCACGCCCGAGGTGCCGGCGGCGGCCCGCCGGCTGTCCTGGCGGACCCGGCGCCTCGCGTCCATCTGCAGCCGGCCCGGGGCGGGGAGACCCAGGGTTTCCGAACTCTCACCCGGCCGATGTCACTACCCTCGACCCCATCCGGCGGCACTGCCGAGGCGCGGATCCGCCGACGGTGATTTCCGACGGTATTTGATACTCTGATGAGAATCTGTACCGAAAGGGTGGTTATGCGGTCTACTCTGCTGTCCCGGCGCGACCTCGAGTTCCTGCTCTACGAATGGCTCGCGGTCGAGGACCTGACCCGGCGGCCGCGCTTCTCCGACCATTCGCGCCAGACCTTCGACGCCGTTCTCGAGCTGAGCGAGCAGCTGGCGACCAGATACTTCGCCACCCACAACAAACTCAACGACGCCCACGAACCCACTTTCGACGGCGAGACGGTCACCATCATCCCGGAAGTGCGCACCGCACTGACGGCGTTCGCCGACGCGGGGATGGTCGGGGCCACCATGGACGCGGATCTGGGCGGCGCGCAACTCCCGGCCGCGGTGGCCCAGGCGGCCTTCGCCTGGTTCCACGCCGCCAACCCCGGTACCAGCGCCTACCCGCTACTCACCATCGGCAACGCCAATCTGCTCATCGCCCACGCCGACGAAGAACTGGTGCGGCGTTTCGTCCGGCCGATGCTGGAAGGCCGCTACTTCGGCACCATGTGCCTGTCCGAACCCCAGGCCGGTTCCTCGCTCGCCGATATCGTCACCCGGGCCGAACCGCGCGACGACGGGACCTACCGGGTCTTCGGCACCAAGATGTGGATCTCCGGCGGCGACCACGAACTCGGCGACAATATCGTGCACCTGGTACTGGCCAAGATCCCCGGCGGGCCGGTGGGCACGAAGGGTATCTCGCTGTTCGTGGTGCCGCGGTACCTCGTGAACGAGGACGGTTCCCGCGGCGAACGCAACGATGTGGCGCTGGCCGGGCTCAACCACAAGATGGGTTTCCGGGGCACCGTGAACACGGTGCTCAACTTCGGCGAGGGCCGCTGGACGCCCGACGGCTCCCCCGGCGCGGTCGGCTATCTGGTCGGTGCACCGCACCAGGGGCTGAAGTACATGTTCCACATGATGAACGAGGCGCGCAGCGGAGTCGGGCTGGTCGCCGCGGCGCTCGGCTACACCGGCTACCTCGAATCACTCGAGTACGCCCGCGACCGCCCCCAGGGCCGCACCAAGGGCGCCGCCGACCCGGCCTCCCCGCAGCGCCCGATCATCGAACACGCCGATGTGAAACGAATGTTGCTGGCGCAGAAGTGTTACGCCGAGGGCGGTCTGGCGCTGGTGCTGTACTGCGCCCGGCTCACCGACGAACAGCGGACCGCCGATGCCGACGACGAACGCCGCGCGCTCACCCTGCTGCTGGACATCCTCACGCCCATCGCCAAGAGCTGGCCCTCCCAGTGGTGCCTGACCGCCAACGATCTCGCCATCCAAGTCCTCGGCGGTTACGGCTACACGCGTGAGTACAACGTCGAACAGCACTACCGCGACAACCGGCTCAACCCGATCCACGAGGGCACCCACGGCATCCAGGGCCTGGACCTGCTGGGCCGCAAGGTGACCCAGCAGTCGGGCGCGAGCCTGCGCGAACTCGACACCAGGATCCGGGAGACCCTCGCGGCCGCCCGGGGACTCGGCGGCGAGACCGCCGACCTCGCCGACCGGCTCGACGCGTCCTGGAGCCGGCTGGTCGCGGTGACCGGCGGCCTGTTCGCGGCCGGCGATGTCGAGGTCGCGCTGGCCAACAGCTCGGTCTATCTGGAGGCGTTCGGCCATCATGTGGTGGCCTGGATCTGGCTGGCGCAGACGGTCGCCGCCCACGGCCGCGACGGCGACTTCTACGACGGCAAACGGCACGCCGCCCGCTACTTCTTCCGGCACGAGCTGCCCCGCACCGGCCCGCAACTGGACCTCCTCGCCGACCTCGACACCACCACCCTCGATATGCGCGAGAACTGGTTCTGAGGCCGGGCGGGCCGTCCCGCCACCACGGGCACGCGGACCTGCTGCGCGAACGGATCGACGGGCGTACCGGGGACTGAGCCCCGCCGGGGTCAGGCGGGGCTTCCGGCCGCCCGCAGCACCCCCGCCACCCCGGCCGATTCCACCGAATCGCCGTGCGCACAGGACCATCCGGTCCGCCCGTCGCGCCGGTACTCGAGGTAGGCGATCGTATGACCGGCGACGGGGTGCCCGGTCAGGCTCAATACCTCGATCTCCCGCCCGGCCGCCCCGAGGGCCGCGACCACCGCGGCCAACCGGCCGGCGCCCGGGTGCTCGATGTGGTGGGCCCGACCACCAGATCGACGGCGACGGCCGGCGCACCGTCCGCACCCGTCATACGCAGATCCTTCAGTTGCACATCCGGCGGCTCGGCGGCATCGATATAGGCCTCGTCGAACAGGGCGCGCAGTTCGGCGGCACTCACCTCGCCTCCGGTACCGTCGGCATGGCGCTGCACCCGGCCGGCGAAATCGATCTGCAGCCGGCGCGGCAGATCCAGCCCGTGTTCGGTGGCGAGCAGATAGGCGATACCGCCCTTACCGGACTGCGAGTTGACCCGGACCACGGCGTCGTAACTGCGGCCGATATCGGCCGGGTCGATCTGCGCGCCGGCCAGCTCGGCACACGCGACGCCGGTACCGCGATCGTTGTGCGGGTGCACCGACAGGATCACACTGTCGCGACGGGCGAGCGAGCGGTGCATGTACTCGATCTGATCGGCGTACACATTGGGTGTCGCGATCTCCACGGTGGCCGGCAGATTCAGCGTCACCGGCCGCTGTGGGGTGGCGTCCCACAGTTCGGTGACGCTGTGCACCGCGCCTGCTGCTGCTCGACGAACCGACCACCGGACTGGATGCGGCCGCCCGGGAACAGTTGCTGCATACGATCGACGCGCTGGACCGGACCTACCCCGAACTCGCCTCCGTCCTGGTGACCCACCATCTCGAGGAATTGCCGACGACGACCGGTCATGCGCTGCTGATCTCGGACGGACGGACCGTCGCGGCGGGCCCGGCGGCCGAAACCATCACCACCGCAAACATTTCCGCGGCATTCGATCATCCGGTGCAGGTCACCAGGGAGGGCGGCCGATGGTCGGCACGGGCCCCGCTGGCCCAGCCGGTCCGATCCGCTCTACACTCGAAAGCTCACGACCAGGTCGTCCACCGTTTTTAGATACACAAAACAATGTGTGTACCATAATGTGGTGACCACCGCGAGCCGCACTTCCAGACCGCCCGGCCGCCCGGCCTCGGCCACCCGCGAAGAAGTAGTAGCACTGGCCCGGCAGGCTTTCCTGGCCGGGGAACGGGTCGATATCCAGGCGATCGCCGCCCAGCTCAAGCTGAGCCGCGCCTCCATCTACCGCTGGTTCGGTTCCCGCGACGGCGTGCTCGGCGCCGTGCTGGCCGGGGAATTCGAATCCCTCATCGAACGCGCGGATGCCCGCCGGCGTGACTCGGGTGCCCGGCGCATCCTCAGCGTGCTCGACCGGGTCAACCGCTGGATGGCCGGTAACGAACCGTTCCGCCAGTACTTCGAGAACGAGCCGCTGGCGGGCCTGCGCATCCTCACCTCGAGCGACGGCCCGGTCCAGCCGCGCATCCTCGTCGCGGTGGAACAACTCATCACCCGGGCCGAGGAGCAGGACGGCTACACACCCCAGCTGGAACGGTCGCTGCTCGCCTATTCCCTGGTGCGCTTGGGCGAGGCATTCCTCTACCAGGACAACGTGACCGGGCTGCGCGGTGACGTGGACCGGCTGCACCAGGTGCAGACGGCCCTGCTGGGTATCGATCCCCCGGCAACTGATCGCCGGGGATGATCTCGGCATGGATGACGTAGCCGCACGAATCGACGCCGCGGGACCGGTACTCGCCGCGGGCGCCGGCCGGCGTTTCGGGAAGCCCAAGGCCGCGGTGCTGTTCGAGGGTGAACGGCTGGTCGACCGGGCCGTGCGCCTGTTGCGCGACGGGGTTGCGCCCGGGTGGTCGTGGTATCCGGCGCGGTGGAGCTGCGGGTGCGCGGGGCCACGGTGGTGCACAATCCGCGGTGGGCGACCGGGATGGGTTCCTCGCTGACGACCGGCCTGGCGGCAGTCCACGAAACTGCGGCGGTGGTCGTCGCCGTCGATATGCCGTGGCTCGGCGCCGAAGCCGTCCGCCGGCTGCTCGGCTGCGGAGCCCGCCTGGCGACCGCCACCTACGACGGCCGTCCCGGTCATCCGGTGCTGCTCGGCGCCGAATACTTCGCGGCGGTGGCGGCCGAAGCGGTCGGTGATATCGGCGCGCGAAAATTCCTGGCCGCCAATTCCGAACTGGTTCAGCAGGTGCCGTGCGACGGAACCGGCTCGCCCGACGACGTCGATACCCCGCAGGATCCGGCGCGGTGATCGGCGGCGGGCACCGGGTCGCATTCCCCTGATCCCGGCCCGACGGCGTGGATCGGCCGCTGGGTGCCCGACAGCGAGCGGGCCGACCCGCCATGGCGCAGCGCGACGATCTCCGCGCCGATGGCCAGGGCGGTCTCCTCCGGGGTCCGGCCGCCGAGTTGCAGCCCGAGCCACCTGTCCTCGGGGCCCTGGATAACCGAGACCACTGCCGACCCGCCGCATTCCGCGCGATTGTGTACCTTTGTCCATGTACAAACGTACACAAACGGAGGTATCGGTCATGTCGCTGGCACTGCTCGGGGCGGCCATCGTCGCGGAACTCGTGGGCACCAGCCTGCTCAAGGCCACCGAGGGGTTCACCAGGCTGTGGCCCACGGTCGCCTCGCTGTCCGCCTACGCGCTCGCCTTCGTCCTGCTCGCCCAGGCCATTGCGCGCGGGATGAATGTCGGCTTCGCGTACGCGGTGTGGTCCGGTCTGGGCACCACCCTGATCGTCATCATCGGCGCGCTGTTCCTCGGCGAATCGCTCAGTGCCGCCAAGATCGCCGGGGTCGCCCTCGTGGTCGCCGGAGTGGTGACACTCAATTTCGCGGGGGTCCATTGACCCCCCGCGACCCGCATCGCCGCCAGCGCATCCTCGACGCCGCCCGTGCCCTGATACCGGTGCACGGGATCGCCGGCCTCACCCACCGCCTGGTCGCCGCGGAGGCCGGGGTACCGGTCGGCTCGACGACCTACTACTTCGCCGATCTTGCCGACCTCACCGAGGCCGCGCTCGCCGATACCGCGGCGGCCACCCGCGAGGCGCTCCGGGAATGGTCGGCGGCGCTCGACGACAGCAAAGACCTGCCCGCGACCTTGGCCGCGCTCACCGCGGACTATCTGGCCCGGCCCGAGCAGTTGCTCACCGTGAACGAGCTCTACCTCGCCGCGGCCCGGCTCCCCGAACTGCGTCCGCTGGCACGGGTCTGGTTCGACGGCCTCTTGGATATCCTCACCCCGCATACCGGGCCCGTCGCCGCCCGCGCGGTCGCGATCTACCTCGACGGCGCTCTGCTGCACGCGCTGACGGCCGAGGCGGCCCCGGCTACCACCGCGCTCATCACGCCGATCGCCGCACTCACCGGGCTCGCCTCGGAGACCACTCACTGATCCACGCGCACGGCTCGCGGTTCCGTGGCCTCGCGGTTGCGGTCGGGCGTTCGCCGGCCCTGCGGGGCCGAGGGTCCGGCGCGCGCGTGGACACACCCGCCGGACCGCCCGGTGTCAGCCGTTCAGCAGTGCCTGCATCTGCCGGATCTCGGCCTGCTGGGCATCGATGATCTGCTGCGCCAGCGCCTTGGCGTCGGGGTAGGCACCCTCGGCCAGTTCGGTACCGGCCATCTGCACCGCGCCCTCGTGGTGGGCGATCATCATGCTGAGCCACATCCGGTCGAATTCCGGACCCCGGGCCGCCTCGAGCTGCATCATCTGCTCGTGGGTCATCATGCCCGGCATATTTCCGTGGTCCATTCCGCCGTGCCCACTGCCCTCGGGGACCGCGACGCCCCAGTCCCGCAACCACCCGCTCATGGTGGTGATCTCCGGGTCCTGCGCCTGCTGGATACGCGCGGCCAGATCGATCATTGCCGGATCGCTCGAATGGGACGGCACCAGCGCGGCCATCTCCACGGCCTGGCGATGATGCGGGATCATCTCCTCGGCGAAACGGATATCGGCCTGGTTGTGATCACCGGCCACCCGTTCGGTCGTCGTACCGGTGAGGGCCGGCGCCGAGGTCGCCGGGGCGGTGTTGTCGTCACTGTTGCCGCAGCCGGTCAGGACGACCGCGAGGGCGAGGATGGCGAGCGCGGTCGCGGTGCGTGGTTTTCCGGTCATTGGTGCTCCTGAGAGTTCGGGTGTGTTGCGTGCGTCGAAGCAGCGCCGCGAACCGGGGAAACCGGGTCCGGCGGGCGTCGATCACAGCCGCAACACGCCCAGGGCTGCCAGGCGCTGCGATATCGGAACAGGCGGCGGCCTCGCCACGGCCCGCGGCCGGAGGGCGGCCGAGCGCATCGGTTCCCTCACGAACAGGTACCACCGCAACGCCGCGAAGATCAGTGCCGAGGCCAGCGCCGCCACCAGGACGGCCAGGCACAGATGCAGCAGCTCGTGGCCCGTGCCGTGACCGGCCGGAGCGTCGTCGCGCGGCGCCGGCGCGAGCACGCCGGACGGGGCCGGGCAGCAGGACCGCGCCGGCTCCTCGGGTGCCCGTCCCGGATCCGGGGCGGGCGACGCCGAGACGACCGCATGGGAGCCGGGCGCCGGATGGTGCGTCACACCGCCGGCTCGGGCGGGCAGGTGGTGCATACCCGAAACGGCCACCGCCAGCACGACCGGTAGCAACCAGCGCACCATCGTGCCCGTGAGACCGGAGTACACAGCCCGAATCTAACACCGCGCCGCCGGGCGGGCCCCCACCGCTCCCTCTCGCCGCACCGCGCCCCTCGACGGGGCCGCCGATGGGTCCGAGGAACCTCGCCCGGACGGCGGAACCCGGCGGGCGCTAGCCCATGATCGCGTTCATGATCGTCCCCGCGCTGGTGGCCACCGCGCCGCCGGCCATGGCGCCCGCGATCTGCTTCGGCGCCGTCAGCGGACCACCGTTCCATTTCTCCCAGGCGAGCCTGCTGCCGCCGAAGACTATCGAGGTGACACCGGACAACAGAACGAACCAGGTGAGGTACCTGGTCATCTGGGTGACCTTGTCCGACAGCGGGGGCGCTTCGGGGCTGGGATCGCCCAGCTGCGCGAGTACGGCGTAGTGGTCATGGAGTACCGGAAGACCGTCGTGCAGTGCGGTGAGGATCGTGCTCATCTGGTCTTGCCCCTCTCGGATGCCGGTAGATGCGGTGGCGGCGAATGCCGATTCCGTAAAGCCGAACCCGACCGGTTATTGAAGCGCAAATCGGAGCACAATGGGGTGAGACTCACCGATTTTTCTGGTAGGGCCGGTGAGCGGCGGCGTGTCGTATACGCGACACGCGCCACCGGAGTTTTCCCGCTATCGATCGGCATCCGATTTCGCGGATCAACCGGGCGGCTTTCCGCCTGTCACCGAACTGTCACAACACGGACTCGACACGCCCGCCGCCCGGCGCGCTCTCCCGACGCCCGGACCGGGGACGCGGCGGATCCGCACCCACCCGCACGAAGTACAGCAGGATCGCCACCGACGGCAGTGGATCCAGCGGGGACCCGGCACACCGTGCTCCGCGGTACCGTCGCTGATCGAGGCCGCGATCCGGTCGGCCGCCTCCGTGGGTATCGCCGTCCGGTCCGGGTCGCGCTCGGCTCGGCCCACCGGAAATCGTCCGGAGCCGGGCCGGCAGGACCGGGTCAGGGTCAGGGTCGTGCGGCCGGCTGCACGCCGAGCAGTCCCACGAGATCGCCGAAGGTCCGGGCGGCGGCGACCTGCCGCCCGGGCACCTCGAGCCCGTACTCCTTCTCGACCAGCACGATGATCGACAGGACCGTCAGCGAATCCACATCGAGATCGTCCAGCGTGGCCTCGGGCGCGATCTCGTCGAAGTCCAGATCGCAGTGGGTATGCAGGAATTCCTCGACATAGTCCCGGATCGGCACGGTATCGGGCATCGCGATCGACCTTTCCACTGTCCGCCACCGGCACGCCGAGCCGAACTATCGGACCACTGCGCCGGCCGTGATCAGACCGTCGCGGCCGGGGCGCCACCGGCGGGGGCGTCCCCGTAGACCACCAGCCAGATGGACCGGCCCAGCGCGGCCGCCAGCTCCGCGTCACTGATCCCGGTCCGCACCGCGAACGCGGTGGTGATGGAACGCTCCACCATGGCGGCCAGCACCAGCGCGGTCGCCGCGGGTTCCAGTCCGGGCGCGACCCGGCCGGCCGCACGATCGGCTTCCAGCCGAACACGGACCAGGTCGACGAAGGTGGCCACCCGGGCCCGCCAGTAGGCGCCCACATCCCGGTCGTATGCGGCGACCTCACTCAGCGCCAACAGCAGGTAGCGGTGGCGGCGGAAACCGGCGATCATCGCGCTCATCGCCCGCCGCACCCCCGCTTCCCGGTCGGTGTGTTCGGCGCCCCACCACCGCTCGGCGGCCTCGAACAGATCGGCCGTGGCCAGATCGGCGGTCCGGATCAACAGCTGGCTCTTGTCGGGGAAATACCGGTAGAAGGTGGAGCGTGCCATCTGCGCGGTGGCGGCGATCTTCTGGACCGCGATCTCGGTGAACGGAGTGCCGTCGGCCAGTAGGTCCTCGACCGCCCGTAACACCCGCTGCTCGAATTCGGCCCGGCGGTCCTCGTCCGGTTTCCGGGCGGACCGCGGGGTGCGGGTCAGCGAGGGCATCCGGCGCCCGCCGGCTCGATCGCGCGGTGCAGTGGATATCGGCTCGCAAGGTCCATGGGGACATTGTGCCCGCCTTCGTACCCGCGAGCCGGTTCCCGTCGTCGGGCCCTCGGGGCATGACAGGGTTCTCGAGAGGGCCGAGGAGATCCGTCGCCGTATACGGAAAACTGTGCGGGACAGCTCGGCTCGGATGGTTGACAATCGTGACAGCGCACCGCACCATCAATCGGACATAGTGTCCGAGACTCGATGACCGAGGACGGTTCCCATGGCCGACTCCCCCAGCGCGGTCGAACAAGCCGATGCCGTGGTCGTGGGCGCCCGGTGTGCGGGTTCCGCCACCGCGGCCACCCTCGCCCGGGCAGGCCGCCGGGTCGTCGTACTGGACAGCGCCCGCTTCCCCTCGGATACGCTGTCCACCCATCTGCTGTGGCCGGCCGGAGTCGCCGCACTGTCCCGGCTGGGCGCACTCGAGGCCGTCGAGGAACTGGGCGCGCCACGACTCACCCGGGCCTACGCCGCTGCGGCGGGATATGCGATCACCAGCGAGTTCCCGCGCGTCGACGGGATCGACTACACCCTCTGTGTACGCCGCACCGGCCTCGATCACGCACTGGTGCGCACCGCCCGCGCGGCCGGGGCCGAGATCCGCGAGAAATGCCGGATGACCGAGCTCGTCTGGGACGGTGGGCGGTGCGCCGGTGTGCGCTACACCGACCCCGGCGGCCGGCTCGTCGAGATCCGCGCCGCACTCGTGGTCGGCGCCGACGGCCGCCGCAGCACCGTAGCGAAACTGGCCGGGGCACTGACCCCGTACGAATCCGCACCCAGCGGGCGCGACTGCTACTTCGCCTACTGGCGCGCCCCGGACGGCGACCGGCGCGATACCGCCGCACAGTGGCGGGCGGGCGCCGACCTCGGCACCGCCTTCCCTTGCGACGACGGCCTGCTGCTGAGCCTGGTCCAGCCGCCTGCCGAAGCGGGCCGGCTACGTCCCGGCGACGCCGAACAACGCTATGCCGCCGCGCTCGACCGCATCCCTCCACTGCGGGAGCGGCTGCGCGACTGCGAGAAGGTGGGGCGGGTCCGGTCGGCCACCGATATCACCTCCTATTTCCGCCGTTCCAGCGGGCCGGGCTGGGCGCTTCCCGGTGATTCCGGTCATTTCAAGGATCCGGTCACGGCCCAGGGCATCCGCGACGCCCTGCACTACGGACGCCTGCTGGCCGAAGCCGTGGCACCGGTCCTCGACGACCCCGTCCGGCTGGACCGCGCTCTCGCCGCATGGGAGCGGCGGCGAGTACGCGAATGCCGCGAGATCTACCACTGGACCAACCGGCTCGCCCGCGGCACCGCGATGAGCCCGCTCGAAATCGAGCTGTACCGCACCGCGACCGGTGACCGGGCCCTGGCAGCCATCACCACCGGCGTCTTCTCCCGCACCCGGCGTCCCGCCGAGCTCTACACCCCGGCCCGCATGGCGCGGCTCACCGCCGGGGCGCTGTGGCACCACCGCGGCGACCCGATGCCGGTCCTTGCCGATATCGCACACGAACTCTGCGGGGCCGCAGACGAATTCCGCACCTCATGCACCACCCTGCGCGGCGCCCCGCCCGCCGCACCCCCGTCCTCCCCCGGTACCGCCACCGCTTGACCAGGAGTTCACCATGTCGGATCAGCTGCCGAAGAAGTCAGCCTCGATCGACCGCCGCACCGCCCTGCGCGGTGCCCTCGCCGGCGCCGCGATCCTCGCGGCCGGATCGGCGGCGAGTGGTACCGCGCACGCCGCCGCCCCCCGCCGCCGGACGCCGGGCCTACACACCGGCGGAAAAGAGGTCGCCGTCTTCGGCGGCGGGATGGCCGGTCTGTCCGCCGCGCACGAACTCGCCGAGCGCGGGTTCCGGGTGACCGTCTACGAACCCGCCTTCCTCGGCGGCAAGGCACGCAGTATGCCGGTCCCCGGCACCGGAACCGGCGGGCGGGCGGACCTGCCCGGAGAACACGGCTTCCGCTTCTTTCCCGGCTGCTACCAGAACATTCCCGACACCATGCGACGCATCCCGTTCCCGGGAAATCCGAACGGTGTGCTCGACAATCTGATCCGCGTCGAGGGCACGGTGGCGGGATTCCGCGACAAACCGCCGATCTTCGCCCCGGTGGAAGTGGGTGCCCTCGACCAGATCACCCCGGAGCGCCTGCAGAACAGCATTATCGGCGCGTTGAGCTTCATCCCGGAACTGCCGCCGCACGAATTGGCCTTCTTCGCCAAACAGATGCTCATGTGGTTCACCTCCAGCACCGAACGGCGGTTCGGGCAGTGGGAGTACCTGACCTGGGAACAAATCATGCGCGCCGACGGCAAATCCCCGGCCTACCGTTCCTACCTGGTCAACGCGCTCACCCGGATCACCGTCGCGGCGAAACCGCATCTCAGTTCGGCGCGCACCATCGGCACCATCGGCGAAGCCCTGGTGCTGGCGGGAACCGGCCTGATCCCCGAATTCTCCGGTGGTGTGGACCGGATCCTGAACCGCCCGACCAATGCGGCCTGGATCGATCCGTGGGTGACCTACCTGCGGAGCCGCGGCGTGCAGTTCGTCATGGGGCAGCGGGCGAGCCGGTTGCACTACGGGAACGGCCGGATCGAGTCGGTCACCGTCAGCGATGGCGGCGGCGCCGCGAATTCCGTGGTCGCCGATCACTACGTCTGCGCCATGCCGGTCGAGAAGACGGTCCCGCTGCTCGACGATCCGATTCTGTCCGCCGATCCCCGGCTGGCCGGTATGCGCGAACTGCTCACCGATTGGATGGTCGGTATCCAGTTCTATCTGCGCCGCCCCACCGAAATCCCGGAGGGCCATATCGCGGCGCTGGGATCGCCCTGGGCCCTGACCGCGTTGCGGCAGGCGCCGATGTGGGTCGGGAATTTCGCCGACCTGTACGGTGATGGTTCGGTCGCCGAATGCTTCTCGGTGGATATCTCCGATTGGGATACCCCGGGAATTCTCCATCACCGGCCCGCGAAACAGTGCAGCGCGCAGGAAATCGCGAACGAGGTCTGGGCACAGCTGAAGTTGTGGCTGAACAACGGCACCGGTTGGCTGCGCGACGAGGATATCCACTCCTGGCATCTCGATCCGGGGATCAGCTGGTCCGGCGGCACCACCCATAACGAAACCCCGCTGCTGGTCAATACCGTCGGTTCCTACGATCATCGGCCGACCGCGCACTGCGCCATCCCGAATCTGTTCTTCGGCGGAGATCATGTGCGCAGCAATATCGATCTGGCGACCATGGAAAGCGCCAACGAATCCGGACGGTCGGCGGCCAATGCGATCATCGACGCCGCGGACGATCCCGCGCCGCACGCGCCGGTGTTCCCGCTGGTCGCCCTGCCTGCGTTCGAGGCGGCGAAAAGGATCGACGCGGACCGGTTCCGGGCCGGACTCCCGCACATCCTGGACGTGTAGTGGGAGACGCGCGGGTGGCACGGCGGCGTCGTGCCACCCGCGCGTGCCGTCCGGAAAACGAAGCCGTCTCCGCCGCCGAACCCGCACGGCGCGCTGCGGTGACGGCCGGATACTGCGCGGCGCGGCCGAATTCACCGCACCGCCGATTCGCGTAAAGCATTGTCGACCCGATTTTGTTCCGTGAGAATGGGTTCCGAGCCGAGATCCGGCTTCTTGGGGACCGTCGGCGCTGGGGCGCCGGCAGAACATGTGGGGAACACCATGAGAATCAAGCAACTCGCCGCCACCGCGCTGATCTCGATCGGCGCCCTCGGCGTCGCCGCGGGCACGGCGCAGGCGCAGCCCGTGGCCACCGAGATCGCCGTGCGCGGCGCCGAGCAGGGTATCGGCTATGTCGTGGCGCCGAACGAGGCGGGCACCGCGATCGTCACGACTCTCGACGCCGGCAGCTTCGCCCGCACCGCCGACGGCGCGGCCGTCACCCTGTCGGATCCGGCGGGCCGCGTGCTCACCACGCTGCCGCTGGGCGTCGCGGCCGCCGGGCAGACCGCGCCGCTGGCGTCGGCCATCTCGGCCGACGGCCGTACCCTCACCCTGACACCGGATGCGTCCACACCGGCGGGGCAACATGTGGCCCAGCTCGTGGCCGACCCGGACACCGAGTCGCGCAAACTGCACAATGCCGGGATCGGTGCCCTGATCGGCGGCGGAATCGGTGCCGTACTCGGCTTCTTCCTGGGCGGAGTGGGCGCCCTGATCACCATTCCGATCGGCGCGGGGGTCGGTGCGCTGATCGGCTACTCCACACCCTGATCGACGAACCCGGCTCCGGCCCACCGGTTCCGGTGGGCCG
>NZ_JBKOOL010000068.1:0-28440 GCF_046764065.1 Nocardia sp. NPDC002869 | reverse complement strand
GAAACGGCGAGACGGGCCTCAACCCTTCGAGGTGTCTCGTAAAACTCGACGCATGCGGGGTGCGTCGGCATTCGACGTCCGGGTCGGATGCCGACTCGACCGCACGGGCGGCCTGGGGTCTGGTCGCCCTCACGAACAGCAGCGCCCTTTCGGTGCCGAGTCCGGCGAGCCCTCGGCCCCGGGCCGCCGTAGGCGGCGCCGATAATAGAGCCACCAACACATCTCGATAAGGAGTTCACCGTGGGACAGGTCAAGGCCGGCAGTTCGATCGAGGTCGCCGCAGACCCACAGCGCGCGCTGGCGGCGGTCACCGATTACACGGAGGTGCGCCCGAAGATCCTGTCGGCGCACTACCGCGACTACAAGGTGGTCGAGGGTGGGCAGGGCGACGGCACCGTCGCCGAATGGACCTTGCAGGCCACCGAGAAACGAGTGCGCAATATCCGCGCCCAGGTCTCGGTCGCCGACAATGTCGTCACCGAGCAGGACGCCAATTCCTCGCTCGTCAACACCTGGACGGTGGCCCCGGCCGGATCGGGTTCGACCGTCACCCTGGAGACCACCTGGCAGGGCGCCGGCGGTGTCAAGGGCATCTTCGAGGGCATCTTCGCCCCCCTCGGCCTGCGCAAGATCCAGGCCGAGGTGCTGGCGAACCTGAAGCGCGAACTCGCCTGACGGGCCGCGCCCGGCCGGGCGACCGCCGGCAGCGGATATCCGATCCGTGCCGGTGACCGTCCGGCCGGTGCCAGTGGTGGGCCGGTCGGCGGTATCGGCTGCCCGGTCTACCGGCAGGCCTTCCTCAGGCGAGGACGAACGACAGCATCACCGGGGTCCGGTGTTCACCGCGCCACCAGGAGTAGCCGAGCCATACACCGGGCACGACCTCCCGGATCTCGTCGTAGACCTGCGGCGTGATCGCGGGCGTGTAGTCGAGCACCCAGGTCGGTTCACCGTCCTCCCGGGACGGGGCCAGATAGACCTCGGCCGGCCAGCCCGCGATATCGGCACCGGTGACCCGGTTGGTCAACCGGCCGCCCTCGGGTCCGGTGTCGAAGGTTTTGCCGAGCCAGAACGTGGGCGCGATGGGTTCGGCGACCGAGCTGGAGGTCACCCAGCCGTTCTTCACCCCGGACGGCACCGTGCCCGCTTGGGCGGCCAGGTAGAGCTCGGCGTGCTGCCGGGCGGTGCAGTGCGAACGTAAGGATTCGACGGTGACCACCGGTGCGGCCGGATCGATGACGCAACCGTTGCCGTGGTCGATTACCTCGTGGGGATCGGCTTCGGCGGTCGCCGCGCGGAACACGCCGGATACCATGATGAGCGCACCCAGCAAATATCCCTTGGACACAGTTTGCTCCAGTAACAATCAAGATTTCGGCACGGCGCAATCACACCGGCGAAGTCGATCTTAGGGCGACGTCGGGTGGCGGCGGAATCGGCGCCCGAGGCGGTCTAGGCTGAATTGTGACCCGTCCGTAGAGAGGAATCCCGTGCAGCCCGATGGTCAGTTCGATATGCAGCAGTTGCTCCAGCAGGCCCAGCAGATGCAGGAGCAGGTGATGGCCGCGCAGGCCGAGATCGCCGCGGCCGAAGTGGACGGTCAGGCCGGCAACGGTCTGGTCCGGGTGACGATCAAGGCGACCGGCGAGGTGCAGTCGCTGACGATCGCCCCCGAGGCGGTCGATCCCGAGGATGTGGAAACCCTGCAGGACCTGGTGATCGGCGCCGTCAACGACGCCATGGCCAATGCCCAGCAGCTGGCGGCCGAACGACTCGGACCGCTGGCCGGCGGGGGTGCACCGGGTCTGCCCGGCTTCTGATCGCGCCGGGGAATCGCGGTGTACGAGGGTCCGGTTCAGGATCTCATCGACGAGCTGGGGAAACTCCCCGGTGTCGGCCCCAAGAGCGCGCAGCGGATCGCGTTCCATCTGCTGCAGGTGGAACCGCCCGAAATCGACCGGTTGCAGGCGGTATTGCAGAAAATCCGCGACGGTGTGCGCTTCTGCGCGCAGTGCGGCACGGTCGCCGACGGCGAGCTGTGCCGGATCTGCGCCGACCCGCGCCGCGATCGCAGCATGATCTGCGTGGTCGAGGAACCCAAGGATGTACCGGCGATCGAGCGGACCCGGGAGTTCCGGGGCCGCTATCACGTGCTGGGTGGCGCGCTCGATCCCTTGAGCGGGGTGGGCCCCGAACAGTTGCGGATCCGGGAACTGCTGACCCGCATCGGCAGCCAGGACGACGGAGTGGATGTCACCGAGGTGATCATCGCCACCGATCCGAACACCGAGGGCGAGGCGACCGCGACCTATCTCGTCCGGATGCTGCGTGACTTCCCCGGGCTCACCGTCACCCGGCTCGCGTCCGGACTGCCCATGGGCGGCGATCTGGAGTTCGCCGATGAACTGACCCTGGGCCGGGCGTTCTCCGGCCGCCGCGCGCTGTGAGGACCGCCGCGACCAGGGTCGCGGCGGTCACAGTGTCAGCGGTTCCCAGGTGAGCCGGTCGAGCCGGGTGCGGTCCGCACGCGCCCAGTCCCAGATGAGACCGGCCACCGTATCCGGGCCGGTGACACTGGTGGTGAAATGCCGATCCGCTCCACCGTCCCGGTATTCGAGGGTGTACTCGTCGGCGGATTCCCGGTAGGTCTGGATGTAGATCTCGGGAGAGCGTTCCACGATCAGGTACGGATTGGGATCGATGAGTTCGTGTGTCCACAGGGTGGCCAGAGTCTCGGTCAGGTACGGGAACTCTCCCGCCCCGCCGTGGGTCACCGTCACCGGAATATGCCCGGCAGGGTCGATCAGCCAGGTCAGCTGCGGATCGTAGATCGCGTAGTCCTGCGGTGTCGCCAGCTGGAACAGCAGATCTCGGACGAAACCGATCGCGTCGTAGGGGCTGGACACGGGAAGCATGGCTCCGGTCGGTGTTCCCCCCAACGGCGTGACGCTCAGGAAACTGTCCTCTTCGGGTAACTCCGCGTTGCGCGCGCCGAGTTCGGCCGCGATGGCCGCGATCTCCGCTGTCGCGGGGAGTCCCTGCTGAGTGGTGAGATACGCGTCGACCTCCGCGGGAGTGGCGGCGACACCGGACGGTAACAGCACATGGTCGTAACTCACCAGGGGAGTCTATTGCCCTGCCCGAGGGCGCCGAGACCTCGGGCTCCGGGCGGCCTCAGGCGCGCAGGCGTTCGCGCCGGAGTCGGTCGACTTCGGGGAGGTCCAGCGGGGGCAGGGAGTCCACGCCGAGGGCCTGGCACAGCAGGTGGTCGGCGAGTTCGGGGTTACGGGCCAGGGCGGGACCGTGCATGTAGGTGCCCAGGACCGAGCCCTGCACCACACCTTCGAGCCCGTCGCCGACCCCGTTGCCGATACCGCGGGTCACCCGGGCGAGGCCGGTGGCGTCCGGGCCCAGGGTGGTGCCGCCCCGATGGTTCTCGAACCCGGTGAGGGGCGCGGACAGGCCGGTGAGCAGCGGGTTCGTCGTCACCTCGCCGATCGCGCGGGTCTGTTGCGGGGAGGTGGTGGCGTCCAGCAGGCCGACGCCTTCCACCCGTTCGCCGCTCGAGGTCTCGTACCATCGGCCGAGGACCTGGATCGCCGCACAGATCGCCAGCACCGGGGCGCCGCGCCCGGCCGCGTTCTGCAGCCCGGGGTACCGCAGCAGATGGCGGGTGGCCAGGCGCTGGGCGGAGTCCTCGGCGCCGCCGAGGGTGTAGATGTCCAGTGAGTCCGGCACGGGGTCGGGCAGGGTGATCTCCACGATCTCGGCGTCGATATCGCGCAGCCGCAGCCGCTGCCGCAGGACCAGAGCGTTGCCGCCGTCACCGTAGGTGCCCATCACATCGGGCAGCACCAGGCCGATGCGTACGGTCGAATCACTCATCGGTTCCGCTCCTGGAGGTCACGGTTGAGGTCGCGGAACGCGGTGTAGTTGGCGAGAACTTCGACCGGGCCCGCCGGGCAGGACGCGATGGCGCGTACGGGGTCCGCGACGGTGGTGTGCGTGACCCCGGCGTAGGTGAGGCGCACCGCGAGGTCGGTGGCGCGCTCCCCGGCGGCGACGACGTGCACGTCCTCGAAATGCTCGAATCGCACATCCCACAGCCAGGACAGGTCCTCGCCGTCGGGTACCTGACCGTTTACCGCGATCACCAGCCCGGAGGCGCTGTGGTCGATCATGGACAGTGCTTCCTGCCAGCCGGCCGGGTTCTTGGCCAGCAGGAGCCGGGCGGCGTGTTCGCCGACCTGGACTGTGCGGTAGCGGCCCGCGATCTCACGTACGGTCCCGGTGGCGGCGCAGGCCTGTTCCGTCTCGGCGCCCAGCGCGACCGCCGCGGCGACCGCCTGGGCCGCGTTGCCCCGGTTCGCCCGGCCGGGCAGCGCCGGCCGCAGCGGCAGCCGGACGCCGTCGGGGCCGCAGAGTTTGTCGCCGTCGAGCCACCAATCCGGCTGGGGCCGAGCGAAATCGGTGCCGGTGCTGTACCAGTGGGTGCCCTCCCAGAGGATCGGCTCCCCACTGCGCGGACAGCTGGTGGCGTCCATGGCCCAGCCGCTGCCGGCGGCGACCCACACCACATTCGGATGGTCGTAGGCGATGGAGGTGACCAGGACGTCATCGCAGTTGGCGATGACGACGGTGTCCGGATGCCGCGCCAGACCCGAGCGGAGCCGGCGTTCGATCATATTGATCTCACCGACCCGGTCCAGCTGATCGCGGCTGAGGTTCAGCAGTACGACCGCCTCCGGTCTGAGGGCGTCGGTGACATGCGGAAGATGCAGTTCGTCCACTTCGATCGCGGCCAGTCGCGCGTCCCGGTGGACATTGAGCGCCGAGACGATCCCGGCGTCCATATTGGCGCCGTCGGCCTGCGTGGCGACCTCGCCCAGCGTGCTCAGCGCCGCGGTGGTCATCCGGGTGGTGGTCGATTTGCCGTTGGTGCCGGTGATCAGCACGGTACGCCGCCCGCGGCCCAGCTGCTTCATGATCTGCGGGTCGATCTTCAGCGCGAGCAGCCCGCCGATCATCGACCCGTTACCACGGCCCGCCTTGCGGGAGGCCCATGCCGCCGCGCCGGCCACCCCGAGGGCCAGCCGCCCCCGCACCGATATCTCTGCCACGTCGCGCAGTCTAGTGACCCGTCGCGCGCGTCCTCGCGCGGCGCGGGGGAGTTCACCTCGCGGTGACATGTCGGCGCTCGGTGCTCGGATGAGGTCGGTTCGGGCTGCCGGTCCGCGTCCGCCGCATCCGGGCTGATCGTGGCCCGCCGGGAGCGGTACCGGCCCTTCGACGTGATACCGGTGGCCGGGGCGCGAGTCTGCGGCCGGGTGCGCATCCTGTGCGACCCGTCGAGCATCGCGCGGGTCGCACCGGCCGTTCCCCGGTGGATCGACTCGTTGTCAGAACTGGATATCGAAAACGTTCGGTCGCCCGGCCGCATACGCGTCGGCATCCGCGCGGCGCAGCGGTTCGAGTTCCGGCGCGCGCCAGAGGGTATAGGTGGGGCAGCGGGGTGCGTCCGAACCGGTGACCTCCAGCAGCGCGTTCACCGCCGCCCGGGCCGATTCGTTGGCTCCCTCCATGGTGGCCAGGTCGATATTCGTGCGCACGTAATCGCCTGCCAGATAGAGGTTCTCGACACCGCCGTGGGGTTCGGGCCGCAGCTCCCACGAGCCCGCGGTGTTGATCAGCAACGGGTCGGCGTTCGCGTTCTCGCCGCGTTCGGCGTTCCAGGTGATCCCGGGGTCGAGGAACCAGGAGTGCAGGTCGGCGTCACCCAGTACCCGATCGCGGTCGTTGAGGTGCGCGAGGATCTGGGCCCACGTCTCCTTGGCGATCTCCTCGTGGGTGCATTCCTTCGCGGTCTTGCCGAACAGGATGCCGGGAGTGTTCCAGTCGGAGATGTCCACCGACAGGCAGTCGAGTACTGTCCCGTCGCCGTACTGGTCCAGTTTGCGCGACCACAGGCCGTTCTGCGCGATGGAGGTGAGCGACCAGGGCGAGTCGATATAGGCGGCGTGACCGCTGCCCAGCCCGGGCCGGCGCCGCAGGTAGAACTGGATACCGCTCATCCAGTCGGTGAACAGCCGGCTCATCGACGCCAGTTGCGGCCAGGCGGACAGGATGTCGGCGTTCCACAGATCCCGGGCGCGTTCGGCGGGTAGCGCCACGACGAAGTGGTCCGCCGTCACGGTCTCGGCCGCCCCGGATCCGGTGACGATCCGGGCGCCGGTGACGCGCCGGTCCCGGACCTCCAGTCCCCGCACCTCGGCGCCGACTTCGAAACGGACGCCCAGTTCGCGCAGCCGCGCCACCCAGGGGTCGATCCACGCGATATTGGTGGGGCCGTCGAGCACTCGGTCCAGGTCGCCGTCATGGCCGATCTGCATCGGGTTGCCCAGGAACTGTTCGCCCATCGACCCGATCGTGCGCACACTGGCCAGTTCGTCCTTGGCCGCGACCAGCAGACTGGTGAGAGTGCGCGAGACCAGCGCGCGGAACTCGTGCGACCGTGCGTGGGCGCCCACGAAATCCGACCAGGATGTGTGCTCCCACTGGCCGAAGCGGCGCGCGTCGCAACTGGTGTTGAAGACCAGCAGCCGGTTGGCGAAGAAGAGGCCCTCGGCGGGCGGCATCTTCAGTGTGGTGGAGATGACCGCGGCCACGCTTTCCCGCATCCCCTCGGGCGACGCGGCGTCCACGCGGCCGAAGCCGAGCGGCACACGGATATCGTCGGCGTCGGCCCGCGCGAACCGGGCGTCGGGGACGCCGACCAGGTTGTCCCATACTCCGTTGGTGTTCCCCTCGCACGGGATCCGCCGCATGGTATCGGGAATATGCTGGTAGAAGCCGGGAAAGAAGCGAAAGCCGTGTTCGCCGGGCAGGTCCGGCCGGCCCTCGGTCCCGGTGCCCGGCACCGGCATACTGCGTGCCTTGCCGCCCAGCGCCCGGCGTTCGTACACGGTCACCTCGAAGCCGCGTTCGGCGAGTTCGTGGGCCGCGGTGAGCCCGGCGACGCCGCCACCGAGTACAGCGACCCGTGCGGTGGTCCGGGCTCGGGCGGTGGTGCCGGGTAGTGCGGCTACGGCCGCTGCCCCGATGCCCGCGGCCGCGGTGGCGCGGAGCACGGTTCGCCGGGTGTACGCGCTCACCCCGGCAGATCGACCTGGAACCTTCGTGGCACCCGACGCGGGCCACCGATGCTCTGCCATGTTGTCTGCCGCTGCCTAACCCGGGGTAGCTGTCTCGATCGCGCCAACTTTAAACGGGTTCCGGCCGCGCCGGTGCACCGACCGCGCGATCGATGCGGCGACGCCTCACCTGACGGCGGGTTCCAGCGTCCGCGTCGTGCCGATAACCGCTGTCGCGGGCAGGCCGTCCGTCTCGCCGGATGGCTCCGGGGGAGTCGACTTCCGGGCCCCGGCCGTCGCCGCGAACGCTCCGGCGATCACGATCACCCCGCCGATCAGACTCGCGGGTGCCGGGGTCTCGTCCAGGAAGATCCAGGCGGCGGTGAATCCGACCACCGGGACGAGCAGCGACGGCGGCGCGACACTGCCCGCCGGGTACCGGCTCATCAGATATGTCCACATTCCGGAACCGACGATGGTGCCCAGCACCACGATGTAGACCAGGCCGGCGAGTGCGGGCCGGCCCTCGGCCGAGAAGGCGCCGGCCAGCGCCCGGACGCCGGTGGTCGGGCCTTCCCAGAGCAGCGAAAGGGCGAAGAGAGGCAGCACCGGCACGGCGGTGATCCACATCGATAACCGGGGTGGAGCCACGAATCGTGCAGCGACTGAACGATTTCCGGATGATCGAAACGCTGGTCGGCGCCGGATACGGCGTCGCGCTCATGCCCCGCTACGTCGTCACCCACCCGGGGCTGTCCCAGCTGCGACTGTCCGGGGTGCGTGCGGCCCGCCTCTACGACCTGGTCATCAGGCCGCGCGCCGAGAACCGACCCGCGATCGCCGCGGTACTGGACTCGTTCACGGCGGCGGCCCGGCGGGTCACCGCCGAACCGCCGCCCGGGACCGATCAGTAGCGGTTGCCGTGCGGATAACCGTCCACATTGGCGAAATCGTCGGCGACCATCGCGGCGAGCTCCAGCAGGGCCTGCCGGGTCGGTTTGCTCACCAGTTCCAGATCGATTTCGGCGCCCTCGGCGAGATGGTCGTCGAACGGCACCACCTGGACGGCCCGCGTGCGGTCCAGGAAAAGCCGGCGCAGATGGTCCAGATTCACCGAGGTGGACCCGCGCCGGGACGCGTTGACCACCACCACGGTCTGCTGCACCAGATGCGAATAGCCGTGGTAGTCCAGCCAGTCCAGGGTGGCCGAGGCGCTGCGGGCGCCGTCGATGGCGGGGGAGGTCACCAGGACCAGCGAACTCGCCATATCCAGCACCCCCGACATCGCCGAATGCATCAGTCCGGTACCGCAGTCGGTGAGGATGATGTTGTAGAACGACTGCAGGATCCCGATGGCACGCCGGTAGTCGGCCTCGCTGAACGCCTCCGATACCGCCGGGTCCTGCTCGCTGGCCAGCACCTCCAGCCGGCTCGGCGACTGCGAGGTATGCGCGCGCACATCCGAGTAGCGGGTGATGTTCTGGTCTTCCAGCAGGTTGCGCACGGTGGAGCGGGTCTGGCGCGGAACCCGGTGGGCGAGGGTGCCCAGGTCGGGGTTGGCGTCGATCGCGATCACCCGGTCACCCCGCAACGATGCGAAAGTGGCGCCGAGTCCGACGGTCGTGGTGGTCTTGCCGACCCCGCCCTTCAGGGAGAGGATCGCGATCCGGAAATCCCCGTAGACCGGTGCGTTCACCCGGCCCACCAGATCCCGGTGGACGACATCGGAGGCCGATTCACCCGGGTTTATCGCCCCGCGCGAGACCTTGTGCACCGCCCGCCGCCAACCGCTGCGCGGCGCCTTACGAGCTCGTTTCAGCAGATTCAGGTCGTTGACCGAATTACCGAGCTGACCCGGCTCGGGCATCTGGCGCGGTGAGAACTGCTGCTGCCCGGGCTGACCGTGCGGACCCGGTTGGCCGGGCTGCTGGTACTGCTGCTGGGGCGGGACCGGTGGCCGGCCGGGATCGCCCCAGCCGGGAGGCCGGAACTGCCCGGTCGGCGGATTGTGCGCGGCCGGGGGCGGTGCCGGCTGGTACTGCGGCTGCGGTACCGGTGGCGGCCCGGCCGGCATCGGGGGCGGGGCCCAGCTGTAGATCGGCCCGCCCGGTTCGCTCGCCGGCGTGGGCGCGGGCGGCGGTGCGTAGCCACCGGTGGGTTGCGGGGCCGGTGGTGCGTACGGTGGTTGTTCCGGAACCGCCTGTCCCGGAAAGCGGTTCGGGTCCTGTTGCGGATACTGTCCGGTCGGCGGACCCGAAACCGCGAAGGGGTCGGGCGGGTTCTGTCCCGGTCCACCGGGCTGGAACTGGCCCGGGGCCGGCTGTGCGAACTGTCCGCTGCCGTGTTCGGTGTTCGGGGCCTGGAACTGACCGGCGTCGGATTGCGGGAATTGTCCGCTGCCGTGTTCGGTGTTCGGAGCCTGGAACTGGCCCGGGGCCGGCTGTGCGAACTGTCCGCTGCTGTATTCGGTGTTCGGGGCCTGGAACTGCCCGGCGTCGGGTTGCGGGAATTGCCCGCTCCCCGGGCCGGTATGCGGGAACTGGAACTGACCCGGTTCCGGTTGCGGGAACTGTCCGCTGCCGTGCTCGGTGTTCGGGGGCTGGAACTGCCCGATGTCCGGCTGTGCGAACTGCCCGGTGTCCGGCCCCGCGAACTGGCCTGGTCCGGCCTGGAACTGCGGGAACTGTCCGCTGCCGTGTTCGGTGCTCGGGGCCTGGAACTGCCCGGGGCCGGTCGGTGCGGCGTCCGCGCCGGGCCCGATGTTCGCCGGCTGGTACTCGTTCGGATCCGGTTGCGGCAACTGTGCGCTGCCCGGATCCGGAAACTGCTCCGGGGCAGGCGCACTGAACGCCTCGCCGGGTACCGGCGGGACGAATTGGTCGAACGGGGCGTTTCCGTAGAGGGCGCCACCGTCGGCCGGTGCCTGCGGTGGGGGCGCGAACCCGTTGCCGTCCGGCCCGGGCGGGGTGCCCGGTTCGGACGGGCCCGCGGCCGGGTGGCCGACTTCGGCGCCGTCGTCGGCCGGCGCCGGGGTCGCGGAATCGGGGGTGCGGGCAGCTTCCGGGCCGCCGGGAACCTCTGGTTCCGGGGACTTGTCCGGGGTCTCGGTTTCCGTGGCCGAATCGGTCTCGCCGGGGCCGGTTTCCGTGGGCGGCGCTTCGGCAGACACCTGCTCGGCGGGCTCGCCCGGTTCGGTGAGCGGCTCCGGTTCGTTTCGCGCCGGAGCCTCGGGTGGTACAGCCTCCGAGTCGCCGCCGCGGCCGGCGGTATCCACCGGTTGACTCGAGGGCCAGGGCTGGGAAGTCGGATCGTGTTCGTCAGTAGTCACAGTTCCCCCATCTGCTCGGGATTTTCGAGCAGAGAGCTCGGCGGCGTGGAGACCGGACCAACGCTAGCAGGTACGCGAAGGTTCGCATGCCGGACGGTTTACCACCGATGAGGCCGCCGACACCGGTACGGGTGACGGCGGCCTGGACAGCGATCGCGGGTTACTGCTTCTGGGCGGCCCGGTTCACGGCCGAGACCACGGCACGCAGCGAAGCGGTCGTGATGGAGGTGGCGATACCCACGCCCCAGACGATCCGGTCACCGATCGCGCATTCCACGTAGGCGGCGGCCTGGGCGTCGTCGCCGGCGGACAGTGCGTGCTCGGAGTAGTCGAGCACCTCCACCTGATAGCCGACCGCGGCGATGGCGTCGACGAAGGCCGCGAGCGGTCCGTTGCCGCTGCCGGTGACCTCCTGCTCGACGCCGTCCACCTTGACCACCGCGGTGATGCGGTCGGTGCCGCCGTCGGTCTCGGCCGCGGTGACCTTCTGGCGCATCCGCTCCAGCGGCCGGATCGGGGTCAGGTACTCGTCGGCGAAGGCGTCCCACATCTCCTTGGGCGTGATCTCACCGCCTTCGCCGTCGGTGATCTGCTGGATGGCCTGCGAGAACTCGATCTGCAGCCGGCGCGGCAGGGCCAGCCCGTGATCGGTCTTCATGATGTAGGCCACGCCGCCCTTGCCGGACTGCGAATTGACCCGGATGACCGCCTCGTAGGTGCGGCCCACATCCTTCGGGTCGATCGGCAGGTAGGGCACCTCCCAGGCGATATCGTCCACATCGGCGCCGGCCGCGTCGGCGGACGCCTTCATGGCGTCCAGGCCCTTGTTGATCGCGTCCTGGTGGCTGCCGGAGAAGGCGGTGTAGACCAGGTCGCCGCCGTAGGGGTGGCGCTCGTGGACCGGCAGCTGGTTGCAGTACTCCACCGTGCGACGGATCTCGTCGATATCGGAGAAGTTGATCTGCGGGTCCACGCCCTGGGAGAACATGTTCATGCCCAGGGTCACCAGGCAGACATTGCCGGTGCGCTCGCCGTTGCCGAACAGGCAGCCCTCGATGCGGTCCGCGCCGGCCTGGTAGCCCAGCTCCGCGGCCGCGACCGCGGTGCCCCGGTCGTTGTGCGGATGCAGCGACAGCACGATCGAATCGCGCCGGGCCAGGTTGCGGTGCATCCATTCGATGGAATCGGCGTACACATTGGGCGTCGCCATCTCGACGGTGGCCGGCAGGTTGATGATCAGCGGCTTGTCCGGGGTCGGGGCGATGACCTCCGAGACCGCGTCGCAGACCTGCTTGGCGTATTCCAGCTCGGTGCCGGTGTAGGACTCGGGGCTGTACTCGTAACGCCAGTTGGTGTCCGGGTAGCGCTGCTCGGTCTCCAGGCACAGCCGCGCGGCGTCGGTGGCGATCTTCTGCACGGCGTCGCGGTCGGCGCGGAACACCACCCGTCGCTGCAGGATGGAGGTGGAGTTGTAGAAGTGCACGATCACGTTCGCCGCGCCGGCGCACGCCTCGAAGGTGCGCTCGATCAGTTCGGCACGGCATTGAGTGAGCACCTGGATGCTGACGTCGTCGGGGATGGCGTCGTCCTCGATGATTTCGCGGACGAAATCGAAATCGGTCTGACTGGCGGACGGGAAGCCGACCTCGATCTCCTTGTAACCCATTCGCACCAGCAAATCGAACATCCGGCGCTTACGGGCGGGGCTCATCGGGTCGATCAGCGCCTGATTGCCGTCGCGCAGATCGACGGCGCACCAGGCGGGCGCTCGGTCGATCACCTTGTCCGGCCAGGTGCGGTCCGGCAGTGTGACCGGCTCGACTTCCTCGGCGAACGGGCGATAGCGGAAGACGGGCAGGGACGAGTTCTTCTGCTTGTTCCACGCGGGCTGGTCGGCGGGCGCGGGTTTGGCGGGCGCGGTGATGGTGCGCGTGCCGGATACGAAGGCGTCAGCGGGTGACATGCGATTTCTCCGTGGGTGAGATTGTTTCCCGAGATGGGTCGACCGGCGTGGCGGAACCCCGCGACGGGAAGCCGGTCCGATCAGACCCCGTCGCGGCGGCTGAGAAGAAGTGCCCGCTGCATGACCCGTGCGAGTCTACCTCCTCTGGTGTCGGACCTGCGGAGGCGGTCCGGAGGGCCGGTACTTCACGGTGCGGCGCGGTGCTGCCGCCGGAGACGGTCGCCGTGCCGTGGGCGGGCTGTGGCGCGGTGTCGCGATCGTCGTGAAGTTATTCGCCGGGCGCGTCGCGACTGTTTCGCACCGCCGGGCGCGGGTGCACCGCGCGACCTCCCACCGACCCGTCCGGCCGCGCCGGGTGGAGCGCGACGGGCGCGACTTCCGCACGGCGGCGTCGCCCGGACCCGTCGCGATCTCCGGGACGGGCAACCGCTAGCGTCCCCTCAGGGTTGCGAGTGACCGGACGCCGGTCCGGAAAGGTCGAGGGTTCGAGCATGACTTGGCTGGAGATGCTGGCCGTATTCGGCGCGGGTATCGCCGCGGGCGGCATCAACACCGTCGTCGGGTCCGGGACACTGATCACTTTCCCGGTACTGCTGGCCATCGGCCTGCCGCCGGTGACCGCGAATGTGTCCAATACGGTCGGACTCGTTCCCGGCTCGCTGAGCGGGGCGATCGGCTACCGGCGGGAACTGTCCGGGCAGTGGGGCCGGGTGCTGCGCTACAGCTCGGCGTCGCTGCTGGGTGCCGCGGTCGGCGCGGTCCTGCTGCTGACGCTGCCCGCCGGCGCGTTCGCCGCCATCGTGCCGGTACTGATCATTGTGGCGCTGGTACTGGTGGTGGTGCAGCCGCGGTTGTCGGCGTGGGTCCGGGAGCGGCAGGGCGAGGCCGAGAACGTGCCCCCGCACGGCGGCCCGATTCTGCTCGCCGCCATCTTCGGCACCGGTATCTACGGGGGTTACTTCGGCGCGGCCCAGGGTGTGCTGCTGCTCGCGCTGCTCGGGGTGTTCGTGCACGAGGACATCCAGCGCCTCAATGCGGTGAAAAATGTGCTGGCCCTGCTCACCAATGGCCTCGCGGCTGTCATTTTCATCGTGGTCGCCGAGGTGGATTGGCCGGTCGTGGCCCTGATCGCGGCCGGCGCGATCATCGGGGGACAGCTCGGGGCCACGGTCGGGCGCCGGCTGCCGCCGAATGTGCTGCGCGCGGTGATCGTGGTCGTGGGCACCGTCGCGGTTGTCCGGTTGATCTTCGGCTAGCGCCCCCGGAGCCGAATCGGCCTCCCCGCCTCGACTGTTCACGCCGGTCGATTCTCGGTACCATCGTGCGCTGTTGCGTTACCAGAGAGGTGTGCTGGGGTGGATAGGCGTGCCCTTTTCAAGGCCGCGGGGGCGGCTGCTCTCATCGGTGCGGTGGGATCGGCGGTCCCGAGAGCGGAGGTGGGTCTGCCGCGGGCCGCGGCGGAGCCGATCTGGCACGAACTGTTCGCGCAGTGGGTTCCGGAGATCTTCGGTCCGGTGCCGGCGCCGCCCGAACACACCGAGGCCATAGTGATCGGTTCCGGATTCGGCGCGGCGGTCAGCGCCTTGCGGCTGGCCGAGGCCGGCGTCCCGACCACAGTGCTGGAACGCGGCTCCCGCTGGCCCAACGATCCGTGGCGGGAGATCTTCACCGGCGACGACCTGCCCGACGGCCGCGGTTTCTGGCATACCACCAGCTTCACCGGCGTGACCAAGGTGCCGATGCAGTTCGCCGATTTCGGCGGTGTGCTGGACTGCACCCGTTTCCAAGGGATCGACGTCTGGCGCGGCGCCGCGGTGGGGGGCGGCTCGGTGATTTTCACCGGCGCGATGATCGCGCCCGAACGCCGGTTCTTCGACCATGTCTTCGGCGGTGTGGTCGACTACGGCGAACTGGACGCCGTGTACTACCCGCGAGTGCGCGCGAAACTGCGGCTCGACCAGATGCCCGAGGACATCTACCGGTCGGCGCCGTTCGCCCATTCCCGGGCCTGGGACGACCAGGTGCGTAAGGCCGGGTACCGGCCGGTGCCCAACGACTCGATCTTCACCTGGGATGTGCTGCGTGGCGAACTGGCGGGGACCGTGCGGGCCTCGGCGACCGCCGGGCGTAGCAATCTCGGCAACTCCAACGGTGCGAAATTCGACCTCAATCAGAATTATCTGAAGGACGCCGAGGCCACCGGGAAAGTGAAGATCTACCCGGGCCACCGTGTCGATACGATCGCCCAGGAAGCCGGCGGCCGGTTCGTGGTCACGGTGACCCACCTCGCCCCGACCGGCGCGATCCGCGGAAAACGGACTCTCACCTGCGACAAACTGTTCCTTGGCGCCGGTTCGGTGGGTACCTCCGAACTGCTGGTCCGGGCCCGGGCGACCGGCACGCTGCCGCGGCTCAACGAACATATCGGTGACGGCTGGGGCACCAATGGCGATGTCGTGCTCGCTCGCGGGGCGAGCTCGGTCGCGGGCAACGGGCAGGGTGTGCCCAGCGCCAGCCGGATCTTCGACGACACCGGTATGGCACTGTCCCTGGAGAACTGGTACATCCCCGGGATCCCGTTCGAGACGGGTGCGCTGGCCTCCCTGGCGATGGTCCTCGATCCGACCCGCGCGCGGTTCGGCTACGACCCCGTTTCCGGTGGTGTCGGGTTGAGCTGGCCGCGGCGGGCGCAGGACGAGGTGGCGGCGGCGGCGCGTGCGGTGGACCGGCGTATCGCCGAGCGGGCCGGTGCGCTGGCCGAGTACAGCGCCCTCGGATACGACGCCAACGCCCAGTTCACGGCGCATCCGCTCGGCGGCGCGGTGCTGGGCAGGGCGACCGACTCCTATGGCCGGGTACACGGGCATCCGGGCCTGTACGTCATGGACGGCGCGGCGATCCCGGGCAGCACCGGCACCGTGAACCCGGCGCTGACCATCACCGCGCTGGCCGAACGCAATATCGAGGCGATCATCCGCGCGGGTCGCTGACCCGGCGTGAGCGGCGGCGGTGACCGCGCTACCGGATTACCCCGGCCGTCGCCGGGCGAGTCCTGCTGAGTGGTGCACCCGCCGCTGACCGGCGCCGTACGCGGGCCATATGACGGGGCGGCGGGTAATACTGGGCGGCGATCTTTCGGCGTCGAAGGGAATGCAGGTGTCAACACCGTCGTCCACGGAGTCCGGTCCCCGGTACGTACCCGAAACCCCCGAGCCCGAAAGTTTCCCCCGGAAACCGCCCGCCCTGTGGACCGATTTCGTCATGCTGGCGCTGGCCGCGATCTCGGTCGTGCTGGTGTGCTGGATCACTTTCTTCGAGGTCGCACCCGAGACCCACCGGGTGATCGTCGGTGTCGACTACGCCATCTGTGCCGTTTTCGCGCTCGAGTTCCTGTGGCGCTGGCGCCGGGGCGGCTGGCCGTGGACCTTCCCGTTCGTCTACTGGTACGAAGTCGTCGGCATGATCCCGGTGGCCAGTCCGTTCTTCCGGGCATTCCGGTTGCTGCGGATCGTGGTGATCCTGGTCCGGCTGGCCCGCGTCGCCGACCGGGTGTTCGGTGATCGCGTCACCGCCGCGGTGATCAACCATTCGGTGGGCACGATCGTGGAGGTCATCAAGCGCCCGATGACCATCGCGATCATGGAGGAGGTCACCGCGGTCCTGCGGACCGGGCACTACACCCGCAATATCGCGGCGGCGCTGGAGGAGAACCGCAGTGAACTCGACGAGATGATCGTCGAGATGATCAAGAACGATCCGCAGACCGGCCGCGTCCGCTACATCCCGTTCCACGACGAGATCATCCGCCTGGTCGCCGACACCGTCTTCCGGATCCTGTTCCAGGTGCTGGCCGATCCGCGCACCGATGAACTCGTATCGGACATGATCCGGGAGAACGTGGACCAGATCCGCGAATCTGTGCGCACCGGGGTCAAGGTGTCGCCGTCGGCCTACGGTCCGACCGCGCATCACCTCACTGCCCGGCACCTCACTCGGTGGGATGTCTGATGTGGTCGCGGGTCTCCGCGAATCGCAGAGTCTCCCAGCCGATGAGCGCGGTCAGGACCGCGCCCAGCACAGCCAGTGCCGCGAGGGCCGGTAGTTTCGCGGCGAGGGGGGTGAGTGCGCACAGCGCCACCGCGGTGACCGGCCGGAGCCATCCGGCCCGGCCCGTACCGAACCAGCCGAATCCGATCAGCCCCACCAGGTAGAGCACCACTCCGCCGTACAGCGCGACCAGCGGTATGCCGGTCAGCGCGTCGGTGAGCGTGTGCTCGCTCTCGTCGCCGACGTAGGACAGCACCTTCTTGAGGCCGAGCGAGAGGGCGATGATCCCGACGATCATCGGGAAATGCCAGAAGGTGTAGCAGGTCCGGGCGATCTCGATCTGGCGGGCGCCGGTGGCCGCCCGCAGCGCATGTTCGACCCGGAGGGCGTCGGTGTCGAAATAGGCCCACCACAGCAGACCCGACACCATGAGCCCGAGCATGGCCGCGACCACGATCGGCCAGGAGACGGGTAGCCCGGCGACGCCGATACCGATGGCGACGATGGATTCGCCCAGCGCCACGATGATGATCAAGCCGTGCCGTTCGGCGAAATGCGCGGGGGAATTCAGCCGCCAGTTGTTCCCCGCGAAATGTGTCCACAGATAGTCGCCGCCGATTGCCGCGATCCAGAGGCAGATCTGGACGGTGCCGCGGGTCTCGGCGGCGATCACCAGGAGGGCGGTGCCCACGGTGATGGATCCGAGCGCCCAGCGCAGCACCTGTCCCCGCAACTGGGCGTCCGCGGCGCTGGCCAGCCAGAACATCGCGAGATGGACCACCCGGACCAGCAGGTACGCCATGGCGAAGACCAGCGGGCCGTACCAGCCGCCGGGTAGGTCGTCGAATGCTTCCGGAATCGCGATGGCGGCCAGAAAACCGCCGCCCATGGCGACGAACATGGCGACCCGGGTCACCCCTTCGTCGGCCCGCACCACATTGCCGAGCCAGGCGTAGTCGATCCACACCCACCACAGCACCGCCAGGACCAGCAACGAGCGCAGCATATTGACTGCCGTGGGCTCCGCGGCCGCCAGATCGGTGACCATCGTGAAGGCAAAGACCAGGACCAGGTCGAAGAACAGTTCCAGCTGGGTGACCGAGGCGTTCTCGCCCATCGGCTGGATCCGGCCGCGTCGCGTGAGACCTGGCATGGGCCCTATCGTGGCAGCTCCGGGGCCGTTCGAACGGAGATCACGCGTTCGGCGCGGGCGCGTCGGGCGGGCTCAGACGAGGTCGTAGGTCTCGGATTCGGGGAACTGCTCGGTGTAGGCGACGAAATTCTCCACCAGGGCCTCGTAGGATTTGCGGACCGCCCTCTTGCCCAGAAATCCGGGCACGGGCAGCGGCGTGTACTGCTCGACGTGCAGCAGCACTTCGCTACCGGTTTCACCGGCGGTGACCTCGAAGGATCCGCCGCCTCTGATACCGCGGGTGCTGTCGGAGACCTCCCACGACATCCGGTTCTCCGACCAGTCGAACTCCCACACCTGCATATCCGGGGTATTGGAGACCGAGACCTGGATGAAGACCCGGCGCGGCCGGCCCTCTTCATCGCGCCCCGCCACGCGCGCGTCCTCGAAATCGGGCGACCATTCGGACAGCATCTCGACCGCCATCAACGCGTCTATCACCTGGTCCGGGTCGGCCTCGACGGCGAATCTGATATCGGTCTTCGTACGCATGCTGTCCCTCGCGCCCCCGGTTATTACGAATCGGCCACGATTCTTCCTCGGGGGTCGCGTGATCGTCAACACGCTCGTTCGCCGCGGCGGTGATTCCGCCGGCCGGTATACCGGCCGCACGAGTTTGCGGGGCCGGTCCTGAACCGGGGTCCGCTGTCCTGTCGCGTGGGCAGGTCAGGGTGTTCGTTCGACTGTCGCGTCCGGGCCGGGAAAGACCAGGGACTCGTGTCCGTCGTCGAAACGCACCAGATACGGCGGTGTTCCGTCGCGGCCGTGAACCTCTACGATCTCTCCCTCGTGGTCGACCTCGCCGACGATGTGCCCGTGCACGTGCAACCGGTCTCCGACGTTTGCCATCATGCAGCCCATTATTCGAGCCTTATGGCACGCATCACAACCCCGATCGGTTCGCTATCGGTCTATTGGTGGCGGCTCGTAATCAAGTCGGGCGCCGGTTATCGAGTGTGTTCGTGTTCGTTCGTCCGATCGACGGCCAGTTCGATATACGCCCGGAGTAACGTACGCGCGCCCGCCCTTGACACCACTCCATATGTAGTACTACGTTCTAACCACTTCAGTTGGAGTGATACGAACAGGGCGGTACCTCATACGAAAGCTCGTCTACTACGTGGCCGTCTCCCTCGACGGCTATATCGCCGGTCCCGGCGGGGAGGTCGACTTCTATCCCCTCGGCGCCGATATGGCCGAGTGGATCAACGAGCGCTATCCCGAATCCGTCCCCGGGCATATCCGTGAACAGGCGGGTATCGCATCCGACGTGCCGAACCGGCACTGGGACACGCTGATCATGGGCCGCGGCACCTACGACCCCGCACTGTCGGCGGGCATCGCCAGCCCCTGTCCCCACATGAAGCAGTACGTCGTCTCCACCACCTTGGACAGCATCGCCGAGCCGGAGATCGAGCTGGTGCGCACCGATCCGGTCGAACTGGTGCGGCGACTCGAGAAGGAGGAGGGCAAGGACATCTGGCTCTGCGGCGGCGGCACCCTCGCCGGTGCGCTGCTCGAGGAGATCGACCAGCTCATCTTCAAGAGCTACCCGGTGCTGGCCGGAACCGGCGTCCCCGTCCTGGGCGGAGTTTTCCGGCCCACGCGGTTCACTCCCGTGCGGCGGCAGGAGTTCGGCAACGGAGCGCAGGTGACCTGGTTCGATCGGGTTTGAGAGCCATTCGGGGGGCCGCCGGGCCCGCCCGCGCGTGCGGCGGGCCGCGAGCAGGTAAACGTGACGTCACCTGGCTGTGTGTTATTCCACAGCCAGGCCGGATACTCCCGGAACAGCGTGGCCGGCATCGGTACGCTATTGCACTGATCGCCTGTTCGCTGACATTGGAGGACCCCTCGTGGCACTCGTTGTCCAGAAGTACGGAGGATCCTCGGTAGCCTCTGCCGACCGGATCCGTCGCGTCGCCGAACGGATCGTCGAGACGAAGAAGCAGGGCCACGACGTGGTCGTGGTGTGCTCAGCCATGGGCGATACCACCGATGAACTGCTCGACCTGGCCGAGCAGGTTTCGCCCGCGCCCCCGGCCCGGGAGATGGACATGCTGCTCACCTCCGGTGAACGCATTTCCAACGCCCTGGTGGCCATGGCCATTCACAGTCTCGGCGCCGAGGCGCGGTCGTTCACCGGCTCCCAGGCCGGCGTCATCACCACGTCGGTGCACGGTAAGGCCAAGATCATCGACGTGACGCCGGGCCGTCTGCGCGAAGCCCTGGACGAGGGAACCATCGTCCTGGTCGCGGGTTTCCAGGGCGTCAGCCAGGACAGCAAGGACGTCACCACGCTCGGTCGTGGTGGTTCCGACACCACCGCGGTCGCGCTGGCCGCCGCGCTGGATGCCGATGTCTGTGAGATCTACACCGATGTGGACGGAGTCTTCACCGCCGATCCGCGCATCGTGAGTGATGCGCAGAAGCTCGAGCAGGTCTCCTACGAGGAAATGCTCGAGATGGCGGCCTGCGGGTCGAAGGTACTCATGCTGCGCTGCGTCGAATACGCGCGCCGCTACAACGTGCCCGTGCATGTGCGTTCGTCCTACACCGACAAGCAGGGCACCTATGTATACGGATCGATGGAGGACATTCCCTTGGAACAAGCAATCCTGACGGGCGTCGCGCACGACCGCAGCGAGGCCAAGGTGACCGTGGTCGGGCTGCCCGACGAACCCGGATACGCCGCCAAGGTGTTCCGTTACGTGGCCGAAGCCGAGATCAACATCGATATGGTCCTGCAGAACATCTCCAAGGTGGAGACCGGCAAGACCGACATCACCTTCACCCTCCCCAAGGCCGACGGCGTCCGGGCGGTGGAGATGCTGAGCAAATACCAGAGCGATATCGGCTTCTCCCAGGTGCTCTACGACGACCACATCGGCAAGGTATCGCTGGTCGGAGCCGGTATGAAGAGCCATCCCGGGGTCACCGCCACCTTCTGTGAGGCGCTGGCCGAGGCCGGTATCAATATCGACCTCATCTCCACCTCCGAGATCCGGATCTCGGTACTGGTCAAGGACACCGAACTCGACGACGCCGTGCAGGTGCTGCATCGCGCGTTCGATCTCGGCGGCGACGAGGTCGCCGTCGTTCACGCCGGAACGGGGCGATAAGCGATGGGTGTGCGTGTAGGTGTGGTCGGCGCGACCGGTCAGGTCGGCGCCGTGATGCGCAAACTGCTCGAGGAGCGCGATTTCCCTGCCGACGAGGTGCGGTTCTTCGCCTCGGCGCGTTCGGCCGGTAAGAAGTTGCCGTGGCGCGGCGGGGAGATCGTGGTGGAGGACACCGAGACCGCCGACCCGGCGGGCCTGGATATCGCGCTGTTCTCCGCCGGCGCCACCATGTCACGGGTGCAGGCGCCGCGGTTCGCCGCCGCGGGGGTGACCGTGATCGACAACTCCTCGGCCTGGCGCAAGGATCCCGAGGTCCCGCTGGTGGTCAGCGAGGTCAACCCGGAGCAGACCCGCAACCTGGTCAAGGGCATCATCGCCAATCCCAACTGCACCACCATGGCCGCGATGCCGGTGCTCAAACCGCTGCACGACGCGGCCGGGTTGCAGCGCCTCATCGTGTCCAGCTATCAGGCGGTATCGGGTAGTGGTCTGGCCGGTGTCGAGGAGCTCGCCTCGCAGACCCGCGCGGTCATCGACGACGCGGAGAAGCTGACCCACGACGGCAGCGCGGTGGATTTCCCGGCCCCGAACAAGTACGTCGCCCCCATCGCGTTCAATGTGCTGGCCCTGGCGGGTTCGCTGGTGGACGATGGTTCCGGGGAGACCGACGAGGACCAGAAACTGCGCAACGAGAGCCGCCGGATCCTGGGCCTGCCGGAGCTGCTGGTGAGCGGGACCTGCGTCCGGGTGCCGGTGTTCACCGGGCACTCGCTGTCGGTGAACGCCGAATTCGCCGATCCACTGTCGGTACAGCGCGCCCAGGAGATCCTGGCCAAGGCGCCCGGGGTGAAGCTGGTCGACGTCCCGACGCCGCTGGCCGCCGCCGGTACGGACGAATCGCTGGTCGGCCGTATCCGTCAGGATCCGGGTGTCCCGGACGGGCGTGGGCTGGCGCTGTTCATCTCCGGCGACAACCTGCGCAAGGGGGCGGCGCTCAACACCATCCAGATCGCCGAGGTACTGCTCGCAGATCGCTGACGGCGTGGTGCGCCGCCCGGCTCAGTGGATACCCGGGGTGCGCGGATCGTTTCCGAGGCACACCAGGAGGACACAGCCGGGCGGCGCGTCGCTGAACGGCGCCGCGAGCGGTTCCCCGAGACAGGCGAATACATCGCAACCCGGGTACGCGGACTCGCCGATGCCGAAGACCGCGAGCAGGATATCGGTATCGATATAGGAGTTCGGGTCGGTGCGCAGCGGCGGTTCGACGTACGGGCCGGGGTCGGGGGCCGGGGGTTCGTAGAAGGCGGCCAGGAGCCGCCGGAAGAACTCGTGCGGCAGTTCGCCGGTGTGCGCGATGACGCCGGCCGGGCCGTAGGCGCTCATGTTCCCGAACACCCCGGTCCACACCACCACCAGGTCCAGGCTCGGCACGACGAACACGTTCTGCAGGCCGACTCCGGCCATCGCATAGGTGTCGGGCGGCAGGAACGACGCGTTCTCCGCACAGCCGGGACCGGTCCAGAACAGATATCCGTAGCAGGGGTTGGTCGTCGAAGGGGCGGTCGCGCGGGAGAGATACGCGGCGGGCACGATCTGGCGGCCGTTCCAGTTGCCGTTGGCCGCGACCAGCAGTCCGAGCTTGGCCAGGTCGTTCGGCGGTATCAGCAGATGCGCGTACCCGTAGGTGTGACCGGATCGGTCCCGCGCCCAGTACCGGTCGCCGCGTTCGATGCCGAGCGGCCCGAACAGTTCCCGCTGCGCGAAGTCCTGCAGCGGTTCACCGACCGCGAGCTCCAGCACATATGACAGCAGGTCGACGGTGCGCTGGCTGTAGGTGAAGACGGTGCCCGGTCCGTGGTCCAGCGGGACGCCCAGTGCCTGTACCGCGCTGTTGGGGTCGAGCGGTACCGCTCCGGTGAGACCCTCGGTGACCACGCCGGTGCGCATCCCCGAGGTTTCGGTGAGCAGATTCCCGACCGTGATCGCCCGGTGCTGCGCGTCGCCGAGTTCCGGTGGCAGATACCGGCCGATGGGCGCCTCGATATCGATACGTCCCGCTCCGGCCGCGATCCCGGTGAGCAGTGAGACCACGCTCTTGGTCACGCTCCATACGTTCCACGGGGTATTGCCGGTGCGCGCGTTGCCCGGGCCCTCGCCGACCAGGCAGTTGTGCCGGAAGACCTGGATATTGAGGCGATTGCGGCCGGCGGCGAAAGTCAGTGCGTCGGTCAGCCGGGCCGCGTCCAGCCCGGCCTGTTCCGGCGTGGCGCGGGCCGGCTCCCGACCGGAGGACACCTCGCACCGGGCGGTCGTGCCATCGGTTTCCGGTATCGCCTGTGCCTGCGCCGCGAAGAGCTGTCCCGCCATCAGTGTTACCGCTGTGACCCCCGCCAAGAGCCCACCGAAACGCACCATGCGGATCACCCTAATGGGCAGGCGACCGCAGGGCCGGTTATCTCGGGGCCCGGACAGCACGACGCCCCTGCCCGATCGGAAGACCGGCTCAGGGGCGAGCTACCGGCACGATTCTCGCGGTGCCGGCGGGTTGTCGGCGCGGGGCCCGATCAGAGCAGACCGAACCAGTAGACCGCACAGGCCAGGGCCCATAACACCAACGTATCCATCCACACTCCCACTTGTTGTCGTAGCGGATAACTCCATGATGCCCGAGATGCACCGATCCCGGAGCAGGTCCCCCGGCTGTGCCCCGACCTTGTCTGCACTGTGACGAATCGTGGTTGCAGCGTTATAAGTTCACGTTAAGTGCCTGCCAAGCGCGGGGCCGCATTGTTGGTGCCGAGGCCGGGACAACCGGTAACGAGGACACCGCGAAGAGGAACCCGCAATGATCAGCAAGCTGACCGCCACGCCCGCTCCGGGCGGTGCCACCGCCGCGGTGGCGCCGGCTGCCGAGCCCGCCGCGGCGACCGAAAGTGAGCCGGGCACCGCGCCGGCCGGCCGGGCCACAGTGGCGACGAGGTCGTCGGCGCCGGCCCATTCGACGACCGCGCCGCGGCGCGCGGTCGCCGTGGACGAGGCGAGCGGATCCGGTACCGCGCCGCGGCCATCTGTGCCGCGCGAGCCCGTCTGTTCGGCGCCGACGAGCCGGCGATCGGTCGCGCGGGCGGCACCGAACCGGGCGAGATGGGCGCCGACCTGCCGGCGATCGGCTGCCTGATCCAGGTGGCCGCACCGGACTCGGCGTAGCCGGCTGCCGCGATGGCCGGATACGACGCCGGTGGGATGGGGTATGGACCGGTGCCTGGGGAGGAACCGGAAAGTGCCCGGTGGGGGAAGGGGCGGATCCGGGGAGGGATCCGCCGGGAGGGGCGAGGTCGTTCCGGGCCTGGGGAGGAACCGGAACCCCTCGGAGGATAGGGGCCGCGGGAACCGGTGGGGAGCCGGGGAGCGCGGGGTGGGTGGGCCGGTCTGTCCCGCGGGGTGGCAGACCGGCCCATCGGCCGGCGGCAGTGTCCGTCCGGGCCGGCCTCGCGGGGTGACCGGCCCGGACGGCCATCGAGCGATAGTTCGGCTCTTCCGGATGCTCGGCAGCGGAATCGGAAACGGCGACGAGTGTGGTCGATCCGGTCCGCTGCCAGCGGAAGGTAACCGTTCGAGGAATCGGCGATGGTGGTTGCGGTGACGAAAGTGGAGACGACAGCAGTGGGTCTGCCGGTCGGGCGGCGGTCCGGCTGCCCCGGGTTCTCCGGCCCGAGGGCTCACGGTGGAGTCCGGGCCGGTCCGGTCGCCGGCGGCGATCCTCTTCCACCGGTTACAGCGGCAGAGTTACCTGTTGCGCCGCTGGGAGGTCGGTGGAGTAGTCGGGCAGCGTGTAGTCGTCGGTACCGGACAGCATGCGGGTCATCAGTGGCTGCATGATTGTGGAGGTGGTGAGCCGGACCAGGGTCAGCGAAGCCCGGATACCCGCCCGGGTGCGTGGGGTCATGGCCTTCACCCCGCCGGGCGGGAGCTGCTGCGCGGATTCCACGAACGGGCGCAGGATCTCGCTGTACCGGGCCAGTGCGGCGGCCGGCCGGTCCGGTGTGCGCGTGATTTCGCCGACCAGTACGTAGGCGCCGACCAGAGCCATGGCCGTGCCCTGCCCGCTCAATGGCGACCCGCAGTACCCGGCATCCCCGACCAGCGCGATCCGCTCGGTCGTCCAGCGCGGCATGGTGATACGCGCGAGTTCGTCGAAGTAGAAGTCCTCGGCCCGGTCCATGGCGGCGTCGACTTCGGAGACCAGCAGGCCACCGACCGCGAGACCTTCGCGCAGCAACCGCTTCTGGGCCGCCGTATCGCGCCGCAGTGCGGGGTCGGCGGGGCGCCGGATGGTGATCATCGCCTTGGTGGTGGTGGGGTCGGCGTCCGGCCGGAACCCGAGGAAGGTGCCACCGGGCAACAGGTGCACGGTCATCCAGTGCGGGCGGATCCCCGCCGGGGTCGGCATGGTGAAGTACGAGGTGTATCCGCCGAGATAGGTGCTGAACTGCTCTTCGGGCCCGAAGGCCAGCCGCCGGGTGGTGGAGTGCAGGCCATCGGCGCCGACCACCAGGTCGAATTCCTCGGTGGCCCCGGAAGCGAATTCCACCGAGACGCCGTGGGCGTGCTCGCGCAGTGCGTGGATCCATTCGCCGTACCGGTAGTCGAGACCGGGCGCGCCGGGGCGCGCGGTCTCCTCGGCGAGGGCGTCCAGCAGGACCTGGTTCAGATCGCCGCGGGTGATCTCTATTTCGGCTACCGCTCCCTTGCCTTCGAACAGTTCGGCCGGCATCCGGGCTGCTTCGCGACCGGTGGAGTCCACGTACACCATGCCCCGTTCATCGAGCTGGTGCCGGCGGATACCCGGCATGAGACCCATCCGCTCCGCCACGATCCGGCTGGGTCCACGCAGGTCGACGGCCTGACCACCCGGCCGTGGCACGGCCGCGCGTTCGATCACCGTGGGGCGGATTCCGGCGCGCAGCAGTTGCAGGGCGACCGCGTTACCGGCGATACCTCCGCCGGAGATGAGTACGCGGGGTGTGGCCGGGGTGGTCTGTGTGGTCATCGGTGTCCTCGCTCGGAAAGTCGCTCGAATGTCTTAGACGTATGTCTAACACAGATGTAGCACAAACGTCTAGAACAAATGTCTAATACGCGGTTAGAGTGGGGGCATGGGAAACAAGGAGGACCTACTCGCGGCCGCGCGTACCTGCATCTACGAACGCGGGTTCGCCGGCACCACGGCCCGCGATATCGCCACCACCGCGGGCGTCAGCCTGGCCGCCATCGGTTACCACTTCGGTTCGAAGGATCGTCTGCTCACCGAGGCGTTCACCGACGAGACCGGCCGGGTGATCGGTGACGATCTCGAAAGGCGGATCAGAGCGACCGCCGGCCGGTCGGCGGGCGCGGCGTTCCCGGAGGTCTGGGACGGTATCGCCGAGCTGTTCGACCGCAATCGGGATGTGCTGGTGGCGAGTATGGAAAACGTGGTCCGCATCTACCGGACCCCCAGCGAACAGCCGCGGATGGGGGAGATGTACGAGATCGCGGTCTCCGGGATCGCGGATCTGGTCGCCGAGTCCTATCCCGGCCTCGACGGTTCCCGGGCACGTGCCGTCGCGGAGTTGTACTTCGTCATACTCAACGGCCTGGTGATGCAGTGGATGAGCAGTCCGGGCGCGGAAGTGCCCAGCGGAGCCCGGCTCGGAGCGGCGATAAGCGCCCTGACCTCGGACGAACGTCCGGGATAGAGCGTGGGAACGCTGACTTCCCGGCCGGTTCCGGTAGGCGCCGCCACGCACGGGCGTCGATGACTTCGGCCTTCGTTCCGATACTGCGCCCGGGCAAGGGGCCGCGAAGGCGGAATCCTCCGGCGTTCACCGGCCCCGAGCACCCGATGCGGAATACCACCGCTGATTCCCAGGTCGGCCCGGTTCGATAGCTATCGAACCGAAAGGGCGGGAGAACCATGCGGGTCATCGGTTTCGACGAGCCCGGGGGGCCCGAGGTGTTACGCGCATTCGAACTTCCCGAACCGGCCGTCGGTCCCGGGCAGGTGCGGATTCGGGTGCGGGCCGCGGCTGTGAACCCCTCGGACACAGTGACCCGGAGCGGGCTGGTGCACGACCGGTATGCCGGCGTGACACCGCCCTACATCCCCGGCTGGGACGCGGCGGGAACCGTGGACGAGGCCGACCCGGACACGGGATGGCGTGCCGGCGACGATGTCGTCGCGATCACGCTGCCGGTGCTCGACGGCGGCGGTGCGTACGCCGAGAAGATCGTCGTACCGGCGGAATCGGTGGCCGCGCTCCCGGCGGGCCGGGATTTCGCGTCCGCCGCCACCCTGCCGATGAACGGGCTGACGGCCTGGCAGGCCCTCGAGCGCCTGGCCCTGGAGCCGGGGGCGTCGCTGGTGGTGACCGGCGCGGCCGGTGCCGTCGGCGGCTACGCGGTCGAGTTGGCGAAGCACGCGGGGCTCCAGGTGATCGCCGATGCCGCCCCCGCCGACCGCGATCTCGTCCGGGCTCTCGGCGCGGATATCGTCGTCGACCGCGGTGGCGAGACCGTCGCGCAGATCCGGGCCCATTTCCCCGATGGGGTGGACGGAGTGGTCGACGGCGCCCTCCTGCGTGACCGCATCACCGCGGTGGTCCGTTCCGGCGGGGCCTACGCCGCCTTGCGGCCCGCGCGGCTGAACGGCGGAGTCGCGCCCCGCCCCGGCCTGACCGTGCACGAGATCATGGTCGGCACCGATATCCGCCAGAAGGACCGGCTCGATCGCCTTTCCGAACTGGTCGCCTCCGGCGTGCTGACCCTGCGGGTGGCGGATCTGTTACCGGCCGAGCAGGCGAGCGAAGCCCATCGCAGACTCGAAGGAGGCGGGGTGCGGGGACGGATCGTCCTCGAGTTCTGAACCCGGATATCCGGCCCGGCCGGATCGATTCGTACGAAATCGCCGGCGTGTAGCTCGGCCCGGAATACGAAAAAGGCCCCTGACCATCGGTCAGGGGCCTAGTCGTGTCTCGACCAACACGAGTCGGGGTGGCGGGATTTGAACCCACGACCTCTTCGTCCCGAATGTTGATCCGGCGTCCTGCCGGGTATCACGCAGTGCCGCTGAACTGGCAAAACGTCTCGCGCAGGATCGTTCAGTATCGGCCTGTTTCGCGGGGTCCGCTGCCTTCCTGCTGCCACGGCATGCCCCGGTGACTTCCCTTCCCCTGCTTCCTCATACTGGCCATCCTGAGCTGAGGGAGGTCGTGTCAAGGGCGCTCTTTCCCTTGACTCGGCCGAGTGAGGTCAGATAATCGGGCCATGAGGAGGCAGGGATTACGCAACCAGCCCAGTCCCCACGTACGGAAGTCGCCATCAGATTCGTTCGGCAACTCATCCGCGCAGGTCAGCTCGGTGTCGAACCTTTTACGACCGAACCACAGCCAGTCACCCCGTTCGTGGCCGGCCGATTCGTGCTCGACTGCGGAGGCCAAGCCGGGTACGGCTCTCGTCGTGCCCACACTTCTCGGTTATCGAAAATCAGCCATCTCGGGTCGGAAGCGGCAGCGCAGGTGTGCCGCCGACGCACCGGTGCGCCGGTCCCGCCGAGCGTGCGAGGTGGGGGCGGTGTGCCGTAGTGCGGCGGGGGGGCGACGGGCGCGCCGCGCCAGAAG
>NZ_JBKOOL010000067.1:0-28806 GCF_046764065.1 Nocardia sp. NPDC002869 | reverse complement strand
CAGGCACTTCCTGACGGCCGCGCCCGGCACCAAAGCCGGTCCAGGGACCGACCTCCCCCGCGGATTTACCCTCCGACGCCGGGCCGCGCGGCGCCCGGCCGATGAGGACCCGCAGGGTGAGTATCCCGGCGCCGGCCCCGAGCAGGATCGGCACGGCGAACGTGGCGGTCGCGTTCGGCCGCTGCAGCACGGCGATACAGACGGCCACCGACAGCCCGGCCAGCAGCACGCTGCCGTAGGGCCGGCGCCGTTCCAGCAATCCCGCGACCACGGCCAGTACCGCCATCGCCGCACCCATGCTCAGGAACAGCACGAGCTTGTCCCGGGTACCGAACTGTTCGATCGCGAACTCGCGCAGCGCCTGCGGCGTGTGGTCGACCACGGTCGCCCCGGTGGCCAGGAAGGGCGAAGCGGCCGGGGCGATCAGTGCCGCGACGAGTTCACCGACCCCGAGCACGACCGCGGCGGCCAGCAGACCGCTCAGTCCCGCCGCGAAGCGGCCGATCGTGCGCCGATCCTGCTGATCCGGCCCGGGAGAACCGGTCGAACTCGTCGTGTCCTGCATCAGCGTCCTCGTTCATCCACCGGCGCCGGGCGCCCCGGCAGCCGGGAATTCGTCACGTTGCCCTCTGCGGATGGTGTCACTCCTGGCCACGGCAGGGAAGAGGCCGATGTATGGAGTCGCCGATGTCGATGCGGTGCTCGGTTACGACCCGGCCCGGTCGCACGGACCGGCGCCCGCGGCCGGAGCGGGCCGCCCGATGCTCGCGGCGGTCCCGATCAGCGCCACTGGGGTGCAGCTTCAGCGGCTCGGTTGCAGGGTGGAGGTCAGCAGTCGGTGCAGGGCGCCGAGGTGTTCGCGGACGGTGCGGGTCAGGTGCGCCCGGTCGGCGAAACCGAGACGTGCGGCGAGGCCGGTGTCGCAGTCGGTGATCCGGTCGAGGGTCTGCCCGACCCATATCCGGTTGCGGTAGCGGGTCAGCCCGACTCAGGGTTCGATCGCCAGTCCAGCCTTCCAACCCTGCTCCCGAATGAACAGCCCACTCGCCCGCGAACGCAGTCGGCGAACGGAAACTGGATGATGCAGGTTCAGGTGTGTTCGGTGTCCTCGCTGCGGTACTGATATGCACGGCGATCGGTGGGCGGCGCGGGGCGTGCGCGCTGCCCGGATGTATCCGTCCGAGCTTCGGCGGGCTCCGGAGCCCCGGCGCCACCAACCCCACTGTTCTGTCGAAAGGTTCTGCTGATGACGCAAGTACTCGGTCGTCGGGCGCTCAACCGCGCCACTCTCGATCGGCAGTTGCTGTTGCGCCGCTCCGAGTTTTCCGTCATCGACGCGGTGGAGCATTTGGTCGGGTTGCAAGCCCAGACCCCGCACACCTGGTACGTCGGCTTGTGGTCACGACTGACGGGTTTCGTCCCTGAACAGGCCGCCCACCTGCTCACCGACCGCAAGTTGATTCGAATCGCGTTGATGCGCTCGACGCTTCACCTGGTCACCCCCGACGACGCACGTGCGCTGCGTCCGCTGATCCAACCTGTATTGGATCGTGACCTCTACCGCAACCACACACACGGCAAGCCCATCGAAGGTATCGATATGGCGAAACTGATCGCCGACGGCATCGAGTTACTGGCCCCGAAACCGCTGACGAACAAGCAGCTCGGCGCGCTACTCGGCCAACGCTGGCCCGGCCGCGCACCCGCCTCGCTGGTCTACGCCATCCGCAACCAGGTGCCTTTGGTGCAGGTGCCACCACGTGGTGTCTGGGGCCGTAGCGGGCCGATCGCTCACACCACCGCCGACGCGTGGCTCGGCACAGGACAAACGATGACCGCTTCGCTCGACCAGATGATCCTGCGCTACCTGACCGCCTTCGGCCCCGCCGGCGTGAAAGATATGCAGAGGTGGTCCGGCCTCACCGGGCTGCGCGAGATCGTCGACCGAATTCGACCAGGCTTGATGATCTTTCAGGATCAGCACGGCCAGGAGCTTTTCGACCTACCCGACGCTGCACGCCCGGACCCCGACACCCCCGCCCCGCCGAGGTTTCTGTACGACTTCGACAACGTATTGCTCTCACACGCGGACCGCACCCGCGTGATCACCGACGAGCACGGCAGGCAGGGCTACCGCACCCAGCGCCCCGCTCCGCAGATCCTGCTGGTCGACGGATTCACCGCGGGCGACTGGACGATCAGCCGAAGCCCCGGAGCCGCGACAATTCACATCCGCCCCTATGAACGGCCATTCACCACACAGGATGCGGCCGCTGTCACCGAAGAAGCTCACGCACTGCTGGCATTCACCGACCCCGGATCACAGACCCGCGACGTCATCCTCGACAGACCCCGACAACAAGCGTGATCGGTGATGGCTGTGCGCACCGAGGGGCAGCACCGTCGTCGCCATCGGGCTGCTCGTGGCCGGCCCGGCCGAATCAGTGACTGCATCGGTGGAACATGCGGGCGCACCGGGAACATTGCAGCACGGAGTTCGGGTGGAGTGACGTGACGGATGGACCGGTGCCGGGATCGCTCGGAAGACATCGCTGCGTCCGAAAGGGCCGCGGCAACCCGAACAGGTTGCCGCGGCCCTGGATCGTGGATCAGGCGCTGGCCGCCAAGGCCGGGCCGTCGAGAGCCGGTTCCCGCACCGGTTCGATGGCGTAGGCCAGGATCTCGGCGACGTCGCCCACCGGACGAACGTCGAGTTCGGCCAGCACATCGGCGGGGACATCGTCCAGGTCCGGCTCGTTGCGGGCCGGGATGAACACTGTCTTGAGGCCGGCACGCTGCGCGGCGAGCAGTTTCTGCTTCACCCCGCCGATCGGCAGCACCCGGCCGTTCAACGTGACCTCGCCCGTCATTCCGACATCGGAGCGCACCGGGCGGCCCAGTGCCAGCGACACCAGCGCGGTGACCATGGTGACACCGGCGGACGGTCCGTCCTTGGGTACGGCACCGGCGGGCACGTGGACGTGCAGGTTGCCGTCCAGCACCGTCGATTCGATGCCGATCTCGCCCAGGTGCGACCGCACGTAGGTCAGCGCGATCTGCGCCGATTCCTTCATGACGTCGCCCAGTTGGCCGGTCAGTGTCAGGGCCCGGTCACCCTCGGCGGTGTTGGCCTCGATGTAGAGGATATCGCCGCCCAGCCCGGTGACCGCCAGGCCGGTCGACACACCCGGTACCGCGGTGCGTTCCGCCGAATCCGGAGTGAAGCGTGGACGCCCGAGGTAATCCTTCAGTTCCGCGATATCGATGGTCAGCGGTGGTGCCGTGGCCTCGGTGTGCCCGGACGCCGTACCCGTCTCGACGCCCACATCGGCGCCCGGTGCGGCACCGGTTTCGGACAGGCGCGTCGCCGCCTTGCGCAATGCCTTGGCGATCAGCCGCTCCAGCTGCCGGACCCCGGCCTCCCTGGTGTAGTTCGCCGCGACCTCGCGCAGCGCCGCGTCGGTGACCCGGACCTCCGCGCCGGTCAGCGCGTTGCGTTCCAGCTGCCGGGGCAGCAGGAAGTCGCGGGCGATGGCCACCTTGTCGTCCTCGGTGTACCCGTCGACCGTGATCACTTCCATCCGGTCCAGCAGCGGGCCGGGGATGGTGTCCATGACATTGGCCGTGGCCAGGAACAGCACATCGGACAGGTCCAGGTCCATATCCAGGTAGTGGTCGCGGAAGGTGTGGTTCTGCGCGGGGTCGAGCACCTCGAGCAGGGCCGCCGCGGGGTCGCCCCGGAAATCGGAACCGATCTTGTCGACCTCGTCCAGCAGGACGACCGGGTTCATCGAACCGGCCTCCTTGATGGCCCGCACGATCCGGCCCGGCATGGCGCCCACATAGGTGCGCCGGTGACCGCGGATCTCCGCCTCGTCCCGCACCCCGCCCAGGGCGACCCGGACGAACTTGCGGCCCAGCGCGCGGGCGACCGATTCACCGAGTGAGGTCTTACCGACCCCGGGCGGACCGGCCAGCACCAGCACCGCGCCGGACCCGCGTCCGCCCACGACCTCCAGGCCGCGTTGCGCACGCCGCGCCCGGACCGCCAGATACTCGACCATCCGGTCCTTCACCTCGTCCAGGCCGTGGTGGTCGGCGTCGAGCACGGCCCGGGCGGCCGCCACATCGGTGGAATCCTCGGTCTTCACCTGCCACGGCAGTTCCAGGACGGTGTCCAGCCAGGTGCGGATCCACCCGGATTCCGGGCTCTGATCGCTGGAGCGCTCCAACCGGCCGACCTCACGCAGCGCCGCCTCCCGCACATTGCCGGGCAGATCGGCCTGTTCCACGCGGGTGCGGTAGTCGTCGGCGCCGTCCGGTTCGTCTTCGCCGAGTTCTTTGCGGATGGCGTTGAGCTGCTGGCGCAACAGGAATTCGCGCTGGCTCTTCTCCATGTTCTCGCGGACCTCGTCGCCGATCTTCTCGGTGACCTCGGCCTCGGCGATATGGGCCCGGGTCCATTCGATCAGCCGGTTCAGCCGCTGCGCGACATCCGGGGTCTCGAGCAGTTCGCGTTTCTGCTCATCGGTGAGATACGCGGCATAGCCGGCGGTATCGGCGATGGCGGACGGATCGGTGAGCTGGTTGAAGGCGTCGATCATCTGCCACGCCTCGCGCTTCTGCAGCACCGCGACGACCAGCTTCTTGTACTCGGCGGCCAGTTCCCGGGTGCGTCCGTCGGCGGCGGGGGTTTCGACCGGTTCGGCCTCCACCCACAGGGCGGCGCCGGGGCCGGTGACCCCGTGACCGATCTTCGCGCGCCGTTCCGCCTTCAGCACCGCGGCGGGCGTACCCCCGCGCATCCGGCCGATCTGTTCGATGGTGGCGATCACGCCGTAGGCGGCGTAACCCGCGGACAGACGCGGCGCCAGCAGCACGGTCCCGGTCTGTGCGGCCTGCGCGGCGTCGATGGCCGCCTGCGCGGATTCGTCCAGTTCGATCGGTACGACCATCCCGGGCAGCACGATGGGATCGGTCAGGAACAGCACCGGAAGATTCAGTGGTGTAGTCACGAACACAACCTCCAATAGTTGAGCTACACCCACTCAACTTGGTCGGGTTCGCCTTTGTTCCACCCCGCACCCTTGTTCGCCGACGGCGAATACACCGCACGGCAACCGCAGCGCCGCCGCCGGACTGTCCGCGGCCAGCACGATCATCGGGGTACGGCTCTTGGCGGCCTCACCGATCCCGGTCATGGCGTTGGTCAGCCCACAGCCCTGGTGCAGCGACAGCACCCCGACCCGACCCGACATCCGCGTGTAGGCGTCGGCCATACTCGCCGCACCGCCCTCGTGCCGAGCCGCCGTGAACGGCACGCCACCCCGGCGCAGGGCGTTGGTCATCACGAGATTGCCACTGCCCACGACCCCGAAGCTGTGCCCGGCGCCGAGCCCGGCCAGCACCCCGCCCACCACATCGGCGACGGTCGAACCGTAACCGGAGGAGCCGTCCGCGGTCATGCCGCGCCGGCCCGATCGAGCACCGCGAACACCTGCGACGGGCTTCCGGTACCGCCGACGATCGGCAGCGGACTCACCACCAGCATCGCGCCCACCGCGGGGAGCCGGCCGAGGTTACGCAGCGTGGTGAGGCCGTATTTGTCGTTGCCGAGGAAGTAGTGGTGCACCGGGAAGGCGGGGTCGAAACCGCCGGTCAGTCCGGCGTCGACCCCGACGGTTTCCACGCCGAGCCCGGTCAGGCCCCGCCGGTGAGCCCTGATTGACACCCGGGAGGGCCGATGACAATGTGATGATCTCGAATACCCGATCCGGCCCAAGGGGAGCGCGCGATGATCACACTCTCGTCCGGAGTGTTGATCAATTGGGAAGAACTCACGGGTCAGAGCAAGTTCGTCGTCGATCTGATCAGTTTTCCGATATTCAGCGCGGCGGCCGGCTGGCTCACCAACTGGACCGGTGTGCTGATGCTGTTCTGGCCGCTGCTGTTCCGCGGTATCCGGATTCCCGGGCTCGACGTGCTGTATCCCTATCTGCCGCGCCGGGTCCAGGTACTGCCGACCTTTTCCGAGGACGGGTCCCGGCTGGGTTTCCAGGGTTTCATTCCGGCACGCGCCGAGAAGATGGCCAGTATCTGTGTGGACAAGGCCCTGCTGCGGATCGGTAGTCCCCGGGATTTCATCCACGAACTGGATCTCGACGGTATCGCCGACTATGTCGCGGCCCTGGCCCGGAAACAGGTCAAGAGCATTGTCGACGAGGTGATGAACCGGGAGAACCCGGATCTGTGGAATGCCGTGCCCCGGGCGATGCGGCAACTGATCTATCAGCGGGTGGAACGGGAACTGCCCGACCTCACCGGCCGGGCGTTCGATTCCCTCGGCGACAATGTCGATCAGCTCATCGATGTGAAGGGTTTCGTGATCCGGTATCTGCAGGAGAATCCGCAGATCCTCAAGGACCTCACCACCACCATCGCGGCGCCGGAACTGAAGTTCATGGTCCGCGTCGGCCTGCTCGGCGCCCCGTTCGGGCTGCTGCTCGCGCTCTACCTGCACATCCACTCCGATATACCGGTCTGGGGCTGGGTTCCGTCCTGGGCGATCGTGCTGGCGGCCTCGGCGCTCATCGGGGTCGTGGTGAACATCATCGCCGTACGCGTGGTGTTCACCCCCGGCGATCCGCAACCCCGATACAAATACATCTGGAAACAGGCACTGCTGGCGAAACGGCAGCCGCAGGCGGCCACCGATCTGGCCCATATCCTCGCCTACCAGGTGCTCACCCTGCCCAACCTGTCCAACGAGTTGCTCAACGGCCCCAACGGCGACAAGACCCGGCTGCTGCTCGAACAGCTCATCTCCGACGAGATCCACCGCCAACTCGGCCGCACCACCTCGGTGGTCCGGGCCGCGTTCGGGCGACGGCAGTTCGACAATCTGAAAGTCGGGGCGGCGGGCGCGGCGGTCGGGTTGGCACCCGCGCTGGTGGGGGACGCCGATTTCATCCGGGAGCAGGCCGAGAACATCGACGAGTTCGCGGCCCGCAAGCTACAACAGCTGACACCCGGTGAATTCATGGAGATGTTCTACGCCTCGGTCGAACAGGATGCCTGGCTGCTCTATCTGCACGGTGCCGTGCTCGGGCTGCTGGTCGGCGCCACCCATCTGCTGATCTTCGGCTGGTAGCCACTCGTATCGGCACGTGGGCACCCGTTCGCCCGCGACCCCGGGCTCGGCGACGGCCCGGCCGCCCCGGCCCGCCACCCACGTCGAGCACCCGCGGGCGGGACCGGCCGCGCCCGGCCAGGCGAAACAGGTGGCGGGCAGTCTCCGCCACGCCGTCCGCCCGGCGGTTCGTGGAGATGCGACCGATCACCGGTCCCGCACCTGAGTTGTGACGTCCGATCACTCAGACCGCAACCGGGTTGTACGCACTGTGCGCACGCTGCGCCATAGCGACGCCGATTTTGTATCCCTGAGCGATCAGTTGCTCGTGGACTGCCGAGTCCTTGGACTCGGTGTCGTAGAGAAACTCGATGGACGAGTCGCCGATCCGCGAGTAATCGGCGAGGCCGTGCATCGTCTGAGTCGTCAACGCCGTCTTGTATCCGTGCCGGGCAAACGTACCTTCACCGAGACCGGCACTTGCGACGAGATGTAGTTGCTTCACCACGCTCGGTTCACCGTGCGAAACATCGTCGTACGCCCCGAATACTCGGTCGAACCAACCTTTGGCGAGTGCAGGCATGGACCACCAGTAGACCGGGAAAAGGACGACGACCACATCGGCCGATTCGAGCAGTTCCTGCTCACGCCTGACGTCGGCAGGAAGTTCCGAAAGCCCTCGGTGGTGCGCCAGATCTGCCTTTCCGTAGACCGGATCGAAACCGGATGCCACCAAGTCATGGGTTATGGCGGTGGTATTTCCATCGGACTCGATGCCGCGCTCGATGGCCCGTGCAATGGCCCAGGTAGCCGAGTCGTGGTCCGGATGCGCAACTACGAGCATCACCTTCGGCCGACTGCTTTCGTTCCTCATGCCGGCCAAACTAAAGTATGACACTGACGTCAATGTCAAGGAGAGGGCGGCTGGATGCGGATTCGCGAATTGAGCCAGGCCACCGGGGCGAGCCCGCGAATGCTCCGGCACTACGAGGGCGCCGGGATTCTCTCGCCCGAACGCGACTCCAACGGATACCGGAACTACCGGCCCGACGATGTTCGGATCGTGGACCACATACGCTGCTTGCTGGCATCCGGCCTGTCGCTGTCGGAGGCGTCCGCGATACTGCAGGTTGCATGTATCGATCCCGCCGGCGCCTCGGATGCCGACCGGAAAGCCGCGTTGACGCAACTCGACGAGCGGGCAAGCCGATTGAACGCTGGAATCGCCCGCCTCAGGGCCCAGGAAGCCGAGATCCTCGGACTCCGCGCGAGCATAGAGGCTCGGGCGAAGTAGGTTCCACGACCGCGACCGCGACCGCGACGGCTCCGTCGTCCGGGTGGCCGGGCTCTGGCCCGGGCCGCCGGGTACAGGGTGCGAACTTCGGAAGCCGGGGCCGCGGAATACAAGCAGGCGTGCTTGTATTTTTTCCGTCCCGCTGGAATGCTGATCTCCGCACCGATGCGCGCGGGACGGAGATGAGAAAATGGCCGATCTGGACGCGTTGCTCCGCGACCTCACCACGGAAGGCGCCGAGCTCGAGGCATTGGTCGCAGCGCTGCCACAGTCGGACTGGGCCCGGCCTACCCCGGCGGCAGGCTGGACCGTCGCCCATCAGATCGGCCATCTCGCCTGGACCGACGAAGTCGCCACGCTGGCCGCCACCGACGCCCGGACCGGTGGCAGCGCCTTCACCGACCTGCTGACCGCGGCGGCGGCCCGAGTAGCGACCTTCGTCGACGAGGCCGCCGCCGAAGCCGCCGAAGCCCCACCGCCGGACCTCCTCGAACGCTGGCGGCGCGGCCGCAGCGAGCTCGCCGCGGCATTGCGCGCGGTCCCCGCGGACGCGAAGGTGCCGTGGTTCGGGCCGCCCATGCGCCCGGGTTCGATGGCCACCGCCCGGCTCATGGAGACCTGGGCCCACGGCCAGGACGTCGCCGACGCACTCGGGGTGGGACGCGAACCGACCGACCGGCTCCGCTCGGTGGCCCATATCGGTGTGCGTACCAGGGATTTCGCCTACACCGTCCGGGAACTGCCGGTACCCGCCACGGAGTTCCGGGTCGAGCTGCGTGCACCCTCGGGTGAGCTGTGGTCGTGGGGGCCGGTGGAGGCGCCCGAACGGGTCACCGGCCCGGCGCTCGACTTCTGCCTCCTGGTGACCCGGCGCCGGCATCCGGACGATCTGGCGCTGCGGACGACGGGCGCGGAAGCGGCACGGTGGCTCACCATCGCCCAGGCCTTCGCCGGCCCCCCGGGCAGCGGGCGGACACCGGCCGGAAAGGGCTGACAGCGCCGGCGAGCGTCACACCAGGTTCCCGGGACAGCCGGACATCGTTGGCCGGATAGATCATCACGGCAGTCGAGTACAGCGCTCGCCGGCGGGTGATAGGTACCCCAGGGGGTGGGTCCCGAAACCCGGCGGCGGTCACCGGATCGGCGCCTTCACTCCCGCACGAACGAGGCCGCTGTGACGCTCGTCTCGAGTGTTCCGGCCACTTGTTCTCCGGCCGTCTCGCCCTCACCAGCTCTGATACGCTCTGCGAACATTTCGGCGCTGTGTCACAGCCGGTGCCAAGAGGCTATCGACTACTAATCGGCCTTAAATAAACCGGAAATCTATAGTACTTTTATCGGGCAGCCGTGGAGGGAGGGCCCGTGGGCTTCATCAAATACGCCAGCGACGTGACGGCGCCGATCACCGTTGCCTTCGCCTATGCCGACGATCCCCTGTCCATCCCGAACTGGATGGTGGGAGCCGCCGAGATCACCCGGAGTGGCGATCCGGAACGCGGTATCGGGGCGAAGTACGAGATCGGTTACCGGCTCGGCCCGTGGCGTCCCGTCCTGCGCTGCGAGGTCGCCGAGCACCGTCAGGACGCGGTGCTGGGCTACGCCCTCACCGGCCCCCTCACCGCCCGGCTGACACTGCGATTCGACCCACTCGGCCGCGGCCGCTCGGTGTTGACCTCCGAACTCGACTTCCCCGGTTCCAAAGGCTTCACCGCGGCGCTGCGCGAGCGGCCGCGCGCCGCGCTGCTGCGCCGCGCACTGCGGCGCAGCGAATCACGATTGCGCAGGGCGATCGAGGAATTCCACGGTACCGATCTTGTCGGCCGACTTGCGTAGGGTACTCCCATGATCATCGTGAGTACCGACGGATCGTGTCTGCGCAATCCCGGCGGAGCGATCGGCTGGGCGTGGGTGGACCATGCGGGTGGCGCGGAAAGCGGTGGCGAGCCATCGGGTACCAATCAGATCGCCGAGTTACGTGCCGTCCTGGAGGCGATCCGGGCCCACCCCGGATCGGATCCGTTACTCATCGAGAGTGATTCGCTGTACGCGATCAAATGCGCGTCCGAATGGCTGCCGAACTGGCGCAACAACGGGTGGCGCACCTCGAGCGGGTCCGCGGTCAAGAATGTCGAGCTCATCCGGGAGATAGACCAGGCCATCGCGGGCCGTCCGGGCCCGGTGCGGTTCCGCTGGGTACGCGGACATGTCGGTAACTATTTCAACGAGCAGGCCGATGCATTGGCCGGGGCCGCCGCGCGCAAGGCCGCGGCCACATCCACCGTGGCCACCCGGACCGTCACCCGCGTCGCCCCCGAAACTTCCGCGGCAGCAGGGAAGGCTGCGGAACCGGCGGTCGTACCGACCGCCGACTACGCGACAACAGCGCAGGCGCTCCACCTGTTCTGAATCCCGTACGGGATCGGAGCGCCCGCGCTGTTGTCGTCGTAGTACTGCTGGATCCGGATACCAACCGAATAGCCTCCGGCGGTGGTGGCTCGACCCACCGCCGGGGGCGCCCGGACCTCGCAAAATAGGCTTCTACCAGGCGATATAGCCAGAACTACATCACGCTGAATCCCGTCAAATTACGCTGAATCTCGACAAATTGTGCCCAAAATGTGCCCACAGATGGGGCCGTCCAGAGCGGGTGTGTCCCCTGCTCAGGACCATATTGCCGACACCGACAAAATGATCGGCCGGGGTACTCGGTGGTGAGTACCCCGGCCATCTTCTGTGATCCCAGGTGGTCGACCTCGGCAAGCTGGGCGACCAGGGGGTACGCGGTGAGCGAGTACCCCCAACGCGCCGGCCCGTGCCAGGCACACCCCACCGAATTCCCTACGCCCGGCGGACGGTATTACCCGCGGAGCAACGCGACGGTAAATCCGATCAGCCCGGCGGAGAGCAGGACCAGGGCGAGACCGTGGCCCGTCATCGGAGGTGGCCGGCCTCGGGGTCATGCAGTGGCCACCGATACCCGCGCGGATAGTGGTACATCGGCGTGAGCAGGGCACACATATCGGTGACGACATGTCTCATCGCGTCGATATGGGCGAAGTTGGGCACGATGACCGCCTGCGCGTTGTGCTCAATCACTGTCGACGCCAGGATGAGCGAGGCCGGAAGCGTGCCGACATCGACCTGGACAGTCCAGACGAGCCTGTAGCCGCCGCTCTCGGCGACTCGGTGGAGATCGGCGCCGTAGCCGTCCACTCGCTTATTGATGAACCCGACCGCCTTCGGCAGTTCCCCGACCACTGCATACCCCTTGCGCCCCGACCCCTGCAGATTTGAATGCACCCGCCGCCGAGGTGGTCGGGGTATCAGCCCGGCGGCGGGGCTACATCCAGACTGCTGTCCCACCACGGAACATCCGACGACTCTCGGGGCGTCAATACGTACATATTGCAGGCGACATTTAGGCGTCCAAGAGTTACCGTCAATCATGGGCACCACACCGAACACAGCACTTCGCGCAGCCCGCAACGCTCGCCTCATGAGCCAGGACGATCTGGCTCGAGCACTGCGTGAGGCCGGATGCGCCAGCGCGACGAAACGACTCGTCCAGCGTTGGGAGGCGGGACGGACCATCAACCCGCGGCCGTCGCACGCCAGGGCCTTGGAGAAGGTCATGGGCCTACCCATCGAGACCCTGGGTTTCGGGGCGGTCATGGCAGGCCGTAGCCTGTCCGGGCCGGACGGCAGCCAGAACGTGGAATCGCCCATCGGTGATGTAGACCCCGGGCAGTTGACCGCCATGACGAGCAGCACGCGGGCCCGGCTTCCCGGGTCATACTCCGGCGTGTGGTTGTCCCGGTACGAGTACTACTCCAGCGGCCGGGATGCGACGTTCACGGCCGCGCACTATGTCGTGGTGTTGCAGCATGACGACCGGCTCACCGTGCGGAGCATTCCCGGTTCGTCTCCATCCTCGCTGGAGATGGATCTGACCGTGGACGGGCACGTCTCCACGGGCACATGGACGGAGAACACGGCACCGAACGGCTACTACCGCGGGGCCCGGTACCACGGTTCGATCCAACTACTCATCGAGTTGACCGGCACCCGCATGGCCGGGAAGTGGGTGGGGTTCGGGAAGAATTTCGAGGTGAACACCGGGCCGTGGGAACTGGTGTTGCAGGACTCCTCCACCACTAAGGCGACCATCGACGCCTACAACAAGCCCCCAGATCTGGACAGCTAACGTCACTGTGACAATCGAGGTCTGATCAGCTGGCATTATCCGGGATCGGGGACAGCTTCGCCATGGTGACGGCCCGTAGCTCGGCCAGCTTCCCACCCCTGCCGCTGCCGGAACCGGAATCCGACCGGGCGATGTCTTTCAACGCCGACAGGTAGGTCGCCGAGAGTCTCGTTGACGGCCCGGACGGGGCCGCGTCGCACTGGTCGGCCAGGTCCCGCGCCAGCTCCGCCAGAGCCGGGGTGACATCACGGCCCTTCAAGGTGGTTTCCAGCGCTGCACGGTGCTTTCCGCGGGGATCGGTGGGGAATTGCCGGATATCGGCCATTTCTGAAGTCCTCTCGCGCGCGATGGGGAGGGGGGAAAGGGGGGAGAGATCACCTGCCCGGCAGAGGTCTCGTGCCCTCGGTGGTCTGAACTTTCGCCCTGCCCCTCCCCTGTGGGGTCGGATGCCCACCGCGAGTGAGGAGAAGGCACTCACGGCGGGCGTCCGTTCGTCGCAGGCTGGGGGCACTCGGCGCCCTATTCGCCGTCCCAGCCGCGCCGTCTATCCCCGCCAGTTGGTGATGGCGGGTTCGACCATCAGCACATCGAACTCACGGATGGCTCGCAGTGCACCGGCGCGCACTCCTTCGACCACCTTGTCCGGTGTGGTGTTCATGCGCTCGGCTGCTTCGTCGACCGGGATGAACCGGTCGTACTTGGTGTCGCAGTCGAGCAGGGTGTCACGCCGTAGCTGTGCCATCATGCGGTCGATGTCGTCGCCGAACATCATGGCGTCGGGTCCACAGTCTCGATGATGGCGAATGCCTGAGGCCTCAGGACACCGATGCCGTACCGTCCCTCAGCGCGGAGCTTGGCCTGGTTGTTGGTGAACAGCGCCCCGCCGGCGTCGACGTCGATACGGATCGTGGACCGGATGTAGAGCCGTACCTGTGACCAGTCGCCGAGGATGGCGGTACCAGCGGGCACGCTGTTGGACACCACCCGTTCGATGGTGGAGCCGAACACGTTGTCGCTGGTGGAACTGCGGGAGTCGTCCTCGTATCCGTCGATGAGGAACGCGCCACCGGTGCTTACCCGGGTGAGGTCGAGGACTTCGGCGTCGGCGGGGTTGAGCACGATCGCATTCGGGCGCTCGTTGATGAGCTGCATGGCGGTGCGCGCCTTGCGGAGCGTGGTCACCATGTCGGTATTGAACGCGACCGCGGTAGTACCCGAGGTTTCCAGGATGCCGGTGAAGTTCTCGCCGGAGCCGGAGCCGCTGACCACCTGGGCTTCGAGCGCGTTGAGTACGCCCTCTGACATCTCTTTGTTCAGCCAGTTCTCGAAGTTCGTCACGTCGTCTTCGAAGAACCGCAGCGGGATCGCCTCGGACAGGTGGGCGATGACGCGCAACCGGTCCTCTACCGAGGTCACGGTGAACGTCGATGTCGGCTTGAGTGCGTTGTCCGCGACGGGTGCGGCGTTGTTGGTGCGCACGGTCTGCCGCACGTAGGTGAATGCGTTGCTGGTGACGGTCTGGCGGTTCACCAGCAGGTCGATGAGGCGGTGGTGGAACGGGATCGCCGAGACGTTGGTTTCGACCAGCTGGGGGACGTCGATGCTGCCGGATACGACCGCCCGGGATTCGGCCGGGGCCATGGATCGCAGGGCGGTAGCGGTGCGGGTCGCCCACGATCCGGTGCCGCTGCCGGACTGGCGACTGACAACAGTAACGTCAATGCGACGCTCGATATCCGCCGAATGGACAAGAGGTCAGAGAGATCGCTATCCCTTGACCCCCTGGGCGTGAGCCCGACTCACAAAGGGTACGGCCGAACCGACTTCTCGTAATCCGCAGACCGGTAGCCAACCGGACCGACAACCTCTATACCCTGGACAGGGTTGGCTGCGTAGTCGTCGGCCATACGTTCGTAGTCAGCGGCGCTCAGCCGCTTACGACCAGCGCTTTCTGCGGACATGCCGTTCTTTTTCGCGCTCATGGGTTATCTCTCCTCTCCGGGTCGTTGGCAGGCGAGGTCCCCGGCTCCCAGCATCTCGTCGAGCTGAAATTGTCTGAACATCTGCGGCCGCAGCATCATTGCGTCGAAGACCACCCACTCGTCCGGATCGGCCAAGTCTGCGATGACCTCTATCAGCGGGATCTACGGAGGTGGCTCGACCCACCGCAGGGCGCCCGGGATCGCACCGGGCGCCGCGCATCAGTTACCCGGCTGCGGGGCCGGCTGCGCGCCTTCGGGGGCGGCCGGCGCGGGACCGGCGGGCGCGGGCTGTCCGCCCTGGCCGCCGACACCGGCGAGCATGGCCAGCTCCCACTGGTTCACGATCCAGCGGTCGCCGTCCTTCTCCAGGCTCGCGGTGACCGCGATGTCCTGGCGCTTCGGTGCGGGGGTCACCGAATTCGTCTTCATGAGGCCGATATTGACGAGCACCTTCGCGGATCTCTCGTCACCGGACTGGAAACCGCAGGTCGCCTCGTCGACCCAGGACTTCACCTTGGATTCGGTGAGCAGCTGGCGCAGTACATCCCAGTTCTGCTCCAGCGAGGACACCACATTGTCGGTGGCGCCGTCCTTCATGGCCTGCATGAAACCGTCCAGGTCGCCCTGGTAGTCGTAGGTGTTGGTCGCGCGGGCGAAATCGCAGGCGGCGCGGGTGGACTGGTCCTGGGCGGCGAGCTCTCCGCGGTTCTGCTGGAACGCCCGGAAGTACACGACGCCGGCGGCGACCAGCGCCACCAGCACCACGCCCGCCACAAAGGCAGCCACCACCGGCAGCAGTCCGGACTTGTCGCCGGTGTCCGGTGCCGCGGTCTCGTTCTTGGCCATAGCTTCGAGTCCTAACGTCTGTTCGTCTCGCGGCGGCAACTACTGCTGCATCATCGGCGTATCGAAGTCGGCGACCAGCCAGGTGCCGTCGATCTTCTGCATGGAGACATTCGCGGCCACCTTGACCTGCCCCGGCCCCTGCTCCTGCGGAACGTTCGCCGTGGTGAACTGCTGGTCGATGACCAGCACCACCCGGGCCTCGTCACCGGAGCCGGATTCGTAACCGCACTGCACGCCGTTGGCGGTGGAACTGACCTTGGACTCGGCGAACCGGGTCTTCAGGTCCGGTCCGATCTGCGAGACCAGCTTCTTCCACTCACCGGTGGCGGACCGGTCCAGGCGCTGCAGGTAGTCGTCGGCCTGGTCGCCGGTGTAGGTCGCGAAATTGTTCCCGAAATCGCAGGCGGCCTTGGTGGCCGCGGCGCGCCGGTCCAGTTCGTCCTGTTTGTTTCCGGCGAGGAAGAAGAAGACCCCGACCGCGACAAGCGCCGCCACCAGCAGCACCGCGGCACCGATCAATGCGGGTAGCGGGAACGGCGAGCGGCGGCGGGTGGATTTCGCGGCATCGGCGGCGCCGGACTTCGTACCGGTTTCCGCTTCCGGCTCGGTGGCGGCCGACTTCTTTCCGGTATCGACCTTCTCGGTGGCGGCCTCCGATTCGCTCGAGGCGACCGTGGCTCCGGCCTTGTCCACCACTACGGTGTCGTCGTCGGCTGCTCCGGCCTTGCCGATCACCACTGTCTTCTCGTCGCCTGCCGTACCGGCGCCGGCCTTGTCGGCCGCGGCGGTGGACGCCGACTTGGTGGTTTCCGAGGTCGAATCCGGGACATCCGCCTTCCCGGACCGCACGGTGGCGTCCGCTGCGCCGGTTTCCGCCGCGGCCGCATCAGCTTTGTTCTCGGCCGCGCCGCTGCTCGTTGCAGCGCCGGTTTCGTCATTACCGGAAGGGGCGTGCTCAGCCGCGGCGTCCGCTGGCACACCGGTGCCTTCCGGCTCCAAAGGGTCGGAGACGGGTTTTTCTGAGGACATCTGTACTGTTCACACCTTCCCGGCGCGGCTCTGGGAAACGCGCCGTAATCTACCGGTCGAAAACGACCGCCGGGTGTGGCGGGCATCTCTGCGAGAGTATGCACCGTCGCACCCGGCGCGCGGCGACCGGTCCTCCTACCGCACGGGCGGCAGCGTACGTTCGTTCGGATCCACCCCCGGCGGAATGGTGGCGCCGTTGTTCGGGATGTTCGGTCGCGGTGCGTTCACCGCGCCACGGATCTGCTCGCCCGGTCCGGGGCTGTCGCAGTAGTTCCACATCGGAATGGTGCCGTCCTGCACCACCTGCGTCTTCATCGGGGTGGACTGATACTGGCAGTACGGCCGGAACCAGATATCGAGGATGGTATGGAACTCGTTGTCGTGGGCGGGGACTCCGAGTGCGGCGCCACCGATCTCGAGTGCCGGGAACAGCGCCGCCAGTGCGGGGGTACGCAGCTGTGCCGCCCGGGTGAGCGCGAGGAAATTGCCGGCCAGCGCGGTGATCGGGTCACTGGTGCTGTCCAGGGTGGCGGTCACTTTCGCGAACTGTCCCGGCGCCTGGTCGAGCACATTGATCAGTTCGGCGTTGGCCTTGTTGAACTGATCGAACAGCACCCGCGAATTGGCGGTCAATGTCCCCAGATCGGGCTGGGCCTGGGAGGTGGTGCCCGCGATGGTGCGCAGATTGGCGATGAGATGCGTGGTCTGCGGCAGCAGCGAGTCCATCCCCGCGGTGACCAGGCTGACCCCTTCGATCAGTGAACGCAGCTGATCGGGCCCGCCGCTGAGCGCGATATCGAGTTCGTTCAGGATCACCGCGAAATGTTCCGGGTTCACCTGGGCGATGAGATCGCTGGAATTCTCCAGCACCGCCGAGATCGGGACCGGGGTGCTCACGCGCCCGGGATCGAAGGTGACCTGCGAACCGTCGGTCAGGTACGGGCCCTGGTCACCGACCGGCCGGAAATCGATGTACTGCTCACCGGCGCCCGACAGGGCCTGGACCGCCACCTTCGTATCCACCGGGATGTCGTAGCGGGAATCGATCTCGGCCTTCGCCTGGATACCGGCGCCGTCGTCGACGAGCCGGAGGTCGCTCACCTCACCGACCCGGTACCCCCGCAGGGTGACATCGTTGCCGGGCTGCAGGCCACCGGAGCGGTCGAGGTGCACGGTCACGGTGTAGGTGCTGCGCAGCGGATTGACCCGCATGACATTGACCAGCAAATAGGTGCCGCCGATCAGCAGGGCCAGGACCAGCCCGACATTCGACAGCAGAATCTTGTGCTTGGACATCACTGGCCTCCCACGCGGTACTGCACGACCTGGAGGATCTGGAGCAGGCTGCCCGCGAAGTCCTGCAGATCGCGCCCATCGTAGAAGTGGCTGGTGCCGGGCGCGGTCAGCATGGCGATATCGAGATTGGTCACATTGACCTGGGCGGCCAGGCTGCTGCCGCGGAAGGTGGCGTTCACCGGGGCCTTCAGATCGTGCAGGGCGTCCATCAGCGCGCCGAAGTTGTCGCCGGTGGCCGCGAGCGCCGCCATCAGATTGTTGAGATTGTCCAGCGTCCCGGCCAGATCACCACCGGTGGTGTTCGCGTAGTCGCCGAGCGCCGCGCTGGTGGTCGCGATCTTGCCCAGCAGATCTCCGAGCGCCCGGTTGTTCTCCGCGATGGCGCCGATCATGTCCGGGAGCGTATCGGCCACCTGACCGAGTTCGGTCCGCCGACTGTCGAGAGTATCGGCCAGCACGTTGAATTCACCGAGCACGCTGTCGATCTGCGCGGAGTTGGCATTGATACTCGAGACCACGCCGGTGATCTCGTTGACCAGATGCACCAGCTGATCGCTGCGACCGCCGACGATCGAGTCCAGTTCGGTTCCCAGCCGGGTCAGATGGGCGATACCGCCGCCGTTGAACATCAGCGAGACCGATAGCAGCAGTTCCTCCACTGTCGCACCGGCCGAGGTCTTCTCGATGGGCAGCGTATCGCCGTTCTCGAGCAACCGGCTGCCCTGTTCGGCAGGCGGTTTCGAGACCGCGATGAACACGTCGCCGAGCGGGGTGGCCTGGCGCAGTTCGGCGGTGGTGCCCTCCGGGAGGTCGATATCCTTGCGGATCTCCATATCGACGATGGCCTGGAAGTTCTTGGTCTCGATATTGGTGACCACACCGACATCGGACCCGCCGATCTTCACCTTGGCCTGGTCGGGCAGGTTCAGCGCGTTCTCGAACACCGCCTTCAGCGTGAAGGTGTCACCGCCGATACCGGGTTTCGGCAGCGGGATGTCCTCCACGGTCAGACCGCATCCGGAGGCCAGCACCACCGTCCCGGCCGCGGTGAGGGCGGCCATGGCGCGGCGGGCCCGGCGGATCGTTCGCATCATTTCGTCAGTCCCAGCAGTGCGGCGGTGAGTCCGAAGTCGGGTCCGAAATCTTCGGGCCGGCCGGTGCGGCAGCCGTCGGACTTCATCTGTATCCGTTCGCAGAACAGGCTGATGAGCTCGCCGTTCGCGAGGTTCGTACCGATCAGCGCGTGCAGCCGGACGTAGCCCTGTTCGTAGTTCATCGACCGGTGGATACTCTGCAGCAGCATCGGCGCGACGTCGACCACCTCGGTGACACCGTGCGCGTTCGCCCGCAGCTGCTCGATCACGGTGTTCATCCGGTTCAGCGTGTCGACCAGCTGATCCTGATGCTGCGCGAAGACCGAACTGGTGTTGTTCAGGAAGTCGTAGAGCTGCTGCAGGGTGGCCTGCAGGCCCGGCGCCTGTTCGGCCAGCATGGTGGTCATCTGGGTGGCCTGGTTGCTGAAATCGCGGACCGCCTGGTCGTTCTCGGCCAGCATCGTGGTCAGCTCGTTGAGCTTGATGATGATGTTCGAGATGTGGTCCTTGTTGTCGACACCGACCTTCAGCGCGCTCGACAGCGCGTTGAGGGTGTCACGCATTTTCGCGCCCTGGCCGTTGAGCATCGGGTACAGCACCCGGCCCGAGAGCGGGCCGACGCCTTCCTGGCCCTCCTGGGGTTTGAGCGCATCGGCGAACCTGTCGATGGTCTTGAGCATCGTGTCCAGTTCCACCGGGACATCGGTGCGTTCCAGCGGCAGGTGATCGCCGCTCTCGAGGGTGTCGCCCTCGACGTAACGGGGGGTCATCTCGATATGGCGGTCGGTGACGATGGAGGGCGAGACCACCACCGCCATGGCGTCCTTCGGGATCTGCACATCACCGTCGATGGTCATATGGACCTCGACCAGATCGCCGTGCGGCACGATCTTGTCGACCTTGCCGACCTCGAGCCCGAGCACGGTGATCGGGTTGCCCTCGAACATTCCGGCGATGTTCTCGAAATCGGCGGTGATCTGGAGATCCCCGCCGGTCACGCTGTTCACCACGGAGCAGCTGCCTAGCGCGACCGCCGATACCCCGATGACCAGCGCCTGGGCGGTCCGCTTCACGATCCCGATCTTGTTCTTGCTCATCCCTGGCACCCCTCGGCGACATCGGCGAAGCACAACCAGTTGTCCGGGAACAGCCACGGAATACCGACCTCGGCGTAGTTGCCGTTACCCCACGCATTGGCCAGGTAGCGCACCGACGGCGGCATGATCGACAGCAGCCGATCCAGGTTGTCCTTGTTCTTCTGCAGGCCCGTTGCCATGGTGTTCAGCTGGTCGAGCGTGGTGCTGAACTGGTTGTTGTTCTGGGCACCGATCGCCTGCAACTGCGCGGTAAGCGTGGCCACATTGTCGAGCAGGGTGCGCAGCAACTGCTGCCGCTCCACCACCCGCGAGGCGATCGCCTCGCCCTGGGTGATGATCAGTAGCGCGCTGTTGCGGTTGTCGGCCAGGATGGTGGTCACCCGGTCGAGATCGGAGAGCAGCTGCGCGACATCGTCCTTGCGCTGGTCGATCACCTTGGCCAGCGCACCGATACTGTCCAGGGACTGGACGACCAGTTCCGGCGACCCCTTCAACTGCTCATTGAACAGGTTCAGTGATTCGGCCAGTTTGCCGGGATCGAGTTCCTGGAACTCCGGGGTGCCCTTGGAGATCACATCGGCGAGGTCGTAGGGGACCGCGGTATTGGTCTTCGGGATCCGGTCGTCGGGCAGGCCGGAACCGTCACCGGGATCCAGATCCACATAGCGGGCGCCGAGCAGGGTCGCCATCTTGATGGCGGCCCGGGCATCGGGTCCGAGCTTCACGTCATTGCTGACCTGCAGGGTCAGCAGTACGTGGTCGCCCTCGAGTTCGGCGGCCGCGACCCGGCCCACCGGCACCCCGGCGACGTCCACCTTGTCCCCGACGGTGATACCGGCGGACTGTACGAATTCGGCCTCGATGGTCTGTTCACCGATCCCGAGATTACGGAATCCGCTCGAGGCCAGCACCAGCACACCGACGACGATGACGCCGATGATGCCGAGACCGAAGTACCGATTGTTGTTGAACCAGGCTTTGAGTTTCGTCATCATGGCCGGCACACCGCCGATTGCGAATTGCCGCCGATCTGGGAGAACAGTCCGCGCGGGAAGAGCACACCGTAGAGCGATACATCCAGACGGCAGATGTAGGCGTTGGCGTACGCGCCCTCGGAGGTGAAGCGCCCGGCGTCGGCGAGGATGGACGGGAGGTCGATCGCGGCCTGATCCAGTTTGGCGCCGTTGGCCAGGAACAGGGTCAAAGCGTCACGTGTCGAATTCTGGACGGCCTCCAGCTTGGGCTGGATATTGCCCACCATGCCGACGAGAGCCGTGGTCGCGCCCGCGATCTGCTCGGTCGAGCCGAGCAGCTGCTGGCCCTGCTCGTACAAACCGCCGATCAGCGCCCGCGTCTGGGTTATCAGCGTCTCCAATTCGTCCCCTCGTTTGGCCAGACCGGCCATCACACCGCTGAGGTTGGTGATCACATCGCTGAGGATGGCGTCGCGCCGCTGGAAGTCGGTGGCCATGGTGGCGGCCTGGGTGATGAACGAGCTCAGCGACACCCGATCGCCCTGCAACGCCAGGATGAAGGTTTCCGAGAGCCGATTCACCTGCGCGGGCTCGAGCACCTCGAACAGCGGCTGGAAACCGTTGAGCAGCGCCGAGATATCGAAGGACGGCTCGGTGCGGTCCAACGGGATGGTGCCGTCCTCGGGCAACTGGGTCGAATCGCCGCCGGACCCCGGCGCCAGCGCGACATAGCGCTGGCCGATCAGGTTCTGGTAGCGCACCAGCGCCTTGGTGTTGCCGAAGAGCGTCTGATCGTCCTGGACGATAAAGCTGACCTTGGCATTGTGGTCGTCGGTGACCTCGATCTTCTGGACCTTGCCGACCCGAACGCCCGCCATCCGGACGTCGTCGCCCTCCCGCAAGCCCAGCACATCGGTGAAGACCGCGGAATACGATTTCGTACCACCGTCGACCGTCCGGGCCAGCGTATTCCACACCAGTACCGTGACCAGCACGGATACCACCGCGAACAGGCTGAACCCGATCAGCGGTTTGCGAACTCCCCTCACGAGGCGGCCTCCTCGGTCACGCGCAGGGTTCCGCCTTCCAGAATCGAACTCAGCATCAAGTACTCCATCGAGGACGGCTTACGACCCAGCAGCGTCTCCACCGCGGCGTCGCCCTCGTAGGTGATCGGTGCGGCCGCGGGCACCATGCCGGTACCCGGGGTGCCGTTGTCCGCGGCCGGTGCGGGCGCACCCGGCTGGGCCGGCGGATTCTGCGGCTGCGCACCGGGCTGCGCGGCCGGAGCCGGAGCCGGCGCGCCGGGCAGCCCCGGAAGCTGCGGGAATCCCTGCGGGAAAAGCCCTTCCAGCGGTGTCCCGGCGAACGGGTTGTTGCCCGGCGCCTGCGTCGTCGGTGCGGGCGCGCCGGCCTGGGTGGTGACACCCGGGATCTCCGGCAGACCGGGCAGCGGCGGCAGCACCGGCAGCCCGTCGGCGGCGGGGAGCCGGCGCGGTTTCACCTGCTCGGGAAGATAGCCGGGATCCGCGACCGCGGGGGCGGTAGCGCAGCTCGGGCCGGCCAGATCGCCGTAGCGCGGGCAGTCCGCCACAGTGTTGGGGTTGAACGGGGTGAAGGTGACACCCGCGTTCCAGACCATCTGCCGCTGCGGACCCCAGGTGAACACCGTGTTCAGCTTGCGCGACGAGTTGTTCAGATTGCTGATGGCGTTGGTGATGGACGACGGGTTCCCGGCCAGCGCACCGAAGGTCTGGTTCATCCCGACGGTGAGCTCTTTACCGACATTCGGGTTCCGCGCGAACAGATCGTTGATCTGATCGGCCATGCTGCCGGCGCCGGTGATCACATTCACCAGTTCCTCGCGCCGGTCGGCGATCGTGCTCGCGGTCTCCACGGACGAAGCGAGGACGTCCATGAGTTCCGGCGCCGATTCGTTGAGTGCGTGCACCGAACCCGAGAGATCGCCGAGGAAGACACCGAGATCGGGAATCGACTCGTCCACCGAGGTCACCCAGCGGTCGACCCGTTCGATGGTCGACCCGGGCATCCGGCCGCTGCCGTCCAGTGCGTAGGACAGCGTCCCCAGTACCCGGCCGAACTGCATCGGATCGATGGCATCGAGGATGTTCTGCACCGTGGTCAAGGTGTCCTGCAGCGCGATGGTGCCCTGGCTGCGGTCTTCCTCGATGGTCGAGCCCTCCTCGAGGTGGACCTGACTGGGCCCGTTGTAGACCAGTTCCACCGAGGTGACGGCGAACAGGTTGCTGGGCACCACGCGGGCGGTGACCGTGGCCGGGATACCATCGGCGAATTCGGGCTTCAGTTCGATGTTGACCTGCTGCAGTTCGCCCTGGGCGGCGACCGACACATTCTTGACCGCGCCGACCAGCACCCCGCGGAACTTGACGTCGGCTTGTTCGGGCAGCCCGTCACCGGTGGTGGTGAGGTTGGCCGTCACCTTGACTTTTTCCACGAAATAGCCCTGGTACCGGGCCATCAGGAAGCCGAGCACGACCGCGAAGACGACAAGTCCGCAGGCGCCCGCGATCAGCAACTGCTTCATCGTGGGCCCGCGCCCACTCGGATCGATGATCATTGCCTACCCCGAGATCCGGATGCCGGGGTTGACGCCCCAGATGGCCAAGGTCATGAAGAGGTCCACGAAAACAGTGGCGATGATGCACATCTTGATCGCGCGACCGGCCGCGACACCGACGCCCTCGGGGCCACCGGAGGCGAAGAAGCCGTAGTAGCACTGGATGAACGTGGTGATGGCGACGAAGACGATAGCTTTGAGCAGCGAGTACAGCACATCCGTCGGAATCAGGAACTGATAGAAGTAGTGCTGGTAGGTACCGCTGGCGGTACCGCCGATGAGCTGCACGGTCAGCGCGCAGGAGATATAGGCCATCGCCAGGCCGAGGCAGTACAGCGGCAGGATGGTGATCATCGCGGCGATCATCCGGGTGCTCACCAGGTAGGGCAGCGGACGGATGGCCACCGACTCCAGCGCGTCGATCTCCTCGGAGATTCGCATGGCGCCGAGCTGAGCGGTGAACCGGCAGCCCGCCTGGGCCGCGAAGGCCAGTGCGGCGAGCAGCGGACCGAGCTCCCGGGTGGTGGCGAAGGCCGAGATGGCGCCGGTGATCGGACTGAGCCCGAGCAGGTCGAGCGAGGTGTGGCCCTGGATGGCCACGGTCATTCCGCCGAACGCGCTCAGGATGAGCACGACGCCGATGGTCCCGCCACCGACGATGAGATTGCCGTTGCCCCAGGTGACATCCGAGAGCAGACGCCAGACTTCTTTGGGGTACTGCTTGAACGCCAGCGGCATCGAGCCGACCGAACGCAGGAAGAAGAACACTTGATGCCCGAGCCGGGCCAGCCAATCGACCGGAGCCCCGGCCGCATTTCGCAGTTGCTGCATTGGTTTGAGCAGCGGGGGCACATAGGTTGCGGACACCGGCTCACACCACCTGCGGGGGGAACAAAGTGTTGTACACCTGGGTGAAGATCACATTCACTCCGAACAACATCACCGCGGACATGACAACGGCGGTGTTCACCGAGTTGGCGACACCGCCCGGACCACCGCGGGTGTTCAATCCCGTATCGCAGGCGATGATTGCCGCGAGCAGGCCGAACAACAGCGATTTCACCAGCGCGACAAGCAGGTCCAGTGTTATCGCGAACGAGGCGAAGGTCGCGATATAGGAACCCGGGGTACCGCCCTGGGCGAAAATATTGAAAACGTATCCGGTCAGAAATCCGACGAAGACCACGAAACCGCAGAGCAGCACGCTGACCAGCATCGCGGCGCCGAGCCGGGGTGCCACGAGCCGGCGCAGTGGGTCGACACCCATGACTTTCATGGCGTCGATTTCCTCCCGAATGGTTCGGGAGCCGAGGTCGGCACAGATCGCGGACCCGACCGCGCCCGCGATCATCAGCACGGTGACCAGCGGCGCGCCCTGCTGGATGATGCCCAGACCGTTGGCCGCGCCGATGAACGAGGTGGCGCCGACCTGCTGTGCGACCGCGCCGACCTGGATGGATACGATGACGCCGATCGGAATCGCGACGAGCAGTGTGGGCGCCGCGGCGACGCTCGCCATGAAGGCGCACTGCCGGATGAACTCGTCGAGAGGGAACCGGCCGCGGAAGATACTGACCACGAGTTCGGAGACCGCTTCGACACCCATGGTCATCTGCCGGCCGAGCGTTTCCAAGGAACGTCGGGGGTGGTCGCGCCAGTAGTCCCGCGTCCACTCGACCGCCCCGCTCAACCGAGAACCTGTTGGTGGACTCTTGGTCGACTGCACTGACTAACCCCTCTCGACGTCGGTTACCTACCCCGACGGCTGGTTTGCTTGAGGCACCTTACTACGTAGTAGTGCGGAACACACCATAGGCGCGAGACCTCGATCACAGATGTTCATCACTTTGTGGCGTGACCACTGAGTTATCACACGTTCCTTGGTGTGTATCCCAACGAGAGTTCCGCGGCACCGGAAGAACATACCGCTGACCGGCCCCGAATGGAACGAAGTCCGCGAGAACCGACGCGAATCATGGTTCACTTAAATAACGGAGAGTATTCCGGGAAATTAACCCTTTCGCGGCAATGTGGAGATTCGACCGTTACTCGACCCGCGCGCCCGGATCCGGGACAATTAATAGCGTTCGGCTATTCTTCCGAGGGTTATCGTGGCCGGAGTTCGTGCGGTGCGCACCGCACGCGGAGCACCCCGGCCGAATGCACGACCGAAAAGCCGAACCCCTCTGTTATGCAACGGAACTCGCGGGTAAACGGTTACTCGGGGCGCGCGTCGGGGCCTTTGCTGCCACGATGAGGTGCCACACATTGATATCGTGCGGCTTCAAGGTCTGGAGGGATATGTTCAGGAAACTCGCCCGGGCGGCCAGTGCCGTCTTCGCCGTGGCACTGAGTACGGCGTTACTCGGCGCCGGGACGGCAGCCGCCGACCCCGCCCGGCCCGTACTCGGTGGTGGCTCGGGGCTCATCATCTCCTCTGAGTCCGGCCAGATGTCCGAGTATGCGATCCAGTGCACGCTCACCACGATCGGTCACGACGGCGCCGGCAGACTCGTCGGCCTCACCGCGGGACACTGCGGAACGCCCGGGCACGAAGTGTATTCGGAACAGGACCCGGGCGCCGGCGTACTCGGCCGGTTCGTCTACTCCAACCAGGACCTGGACTACGCGGTACTCGAGTTCGATCCAGGCCGGGTGACCCCGGTCAACCGGATCGGCAACCTGAGCATCACCGGGGTCGGCGCGCCGGCCCAGTTCCCCAATATCGTTTGCAAGGAAGGCCGCACCACCGGCAACACCTGCGGTCTCGCCTACGGAGACATCTTCGCCAGCAGTATGGAGACCTGGTCACAGATGTGTGTGATGGAAGGCGACTCCGGTGCCCCGGTGGTCGTCGGTTCCACGCTGGTCGGCATGGTGAACGCCTATCTGGCGATCGCCTGCTTCGGCCCCGAGGTCGGCACCAATATGACGACCATCGTGGGTGATATCGACAGTCGCCACGGCATCGGAGCCGGGTACCGGCCCATCTAGCGGCTACCGGAGAGACAGAGCGAGGCGGGCACCCCTGGTGCCCGCCTCGTTCGTTTCCGCCCTCCGGCGCATCCACCGGGATGGATCGAGAAAAACTCAGAGTTCGTCGACGCACACCACGAAGCGCCGTTCCGGGTACACGTATCCGGAACTGCCCGCGCCACACGCGTCGACCTCGGTGGCGCCCTGCTCGATCGCGACGACCTTCACCCCGTCGGCGGCCGAGGTCTCGGTGCAATCGATACGCTCCGGGCCGGTGGTCCCGCCGCCCACGTCCATACAGCCGCCGACCACCCAGTCGATATCGAGGCACAACGCCCCCATCTCGATACCGTTTCGACTCTCGGCGTAGTAGTTGTCGGCATCGCCGACACACTCGCTGCTCTGCTCGGCCTTGCCGATCACCTTGTAGTTCGACTCGTTGCTACCGCAGGACGCCGCTTCGATACTGGCGTCGGTGGTGGTTCCACCGAGGGTCACGCAGTCACCGACCTCGGCGTCGAAACCGATATCGCCGGCCTCCGGGGTGGTGGTGGGCGCAGTGGAGGTGGTGGTCCGCGAGGTCTCGCCGGAGCCGGGGGTGCCGGTCACGTCCACCGCGTCCACCGTGCCGGTCTCCAGCACCGGCTGCGCCCGGCCCTCGATGGTGGAACTACAGCCCGCGACCGCCAGGCCGACCGCTACCGCGGCCCCGGCGATCGCCACCGACAATCGAGATGATGCCCAACCAGACACGCACAGTCCTCCCGCTGTGATGCCGAACTCTGCCACCGCATCGAATCCGCGCCTCACTACAGCTCCGCCAGCAATATCACGCCATGAATACACCATGGCGGCCCGAGCGTCGACTCCGGTGAGGCCGCCCGCGGGGAGCCGCGGCCGCACCGGCAACGGACGCGCCGTGGAGACAGCGGGGTGACGTGACATATCTCATCGACAGGTTTGGTAACGCAGATCACCATCACCGGACTCGGACACACCGTCCGAACAGGAATCCCCGGCCCACCGGGCATCCAACGGGCCCGCGGACACCCCACCGGGGGAGCGTGCTACGACACACCCGCGATGCATAACGGCTATATAACAGAAAACGGGACTGGTCACGACTTCGTAAAGGCAGTACGAAGGAACGCGGAGCGGAGGCGCATCGGCCGGATCCAGCGAGCTTCCGCGATGCGCACCAGCCCGTCGGGACCGCTCCACAACTCTACGACCGGTGGCGCGCGGACGATCCAGACGCCCACGGGCCGGACGGCCGTGGAGGGGCTCCACAGAACTCCGCGAACACTCGCCGGGGTGCTCCGAAGGAGGCATCGGCGGCCCACCGGCCCCGTGCGCTCCAGAGTCGAATGGACGGACGAACACTCTTATGCATGTCTTCGACAACACCGGGTCGCTGCCGACCGGTCGCCGCGCCCAGCGGCGGCTTCGGCAGGGTGTCCTGTTGACGGCCGCGGTCGCCGCCGCCACCACGGTGGCCACGGCGCCGGTCTACGCGCTGCCGAGCCTGCCCTCCGGGTCGGCGGCAGGCGTCGTCGAACCCGCGCCGCCCGCGGCCAACTTCGCGCCGCCGGCGATCAACCCCTCCGAAGGCGAAGAGGTCGGCATCGCGCAGCCGATCATCATCAACTTCAAGGACCCGATCGACGATCGCGCCGCCGCCGAACGCGCCATCAAAATCACCTCTTCGACCGAGGTACCCGGCCATTTCTACTGGTGGAGCGATAAGCAGGTGCGCTGGCGGCCGAACGAGTTCTGGCCCGCGCAGAGCGACATCGTGGTCGAGGCCGGCGGCAGCCGCAGCGCCTTCCACGTCGGTGACGCGGTGATCGCCACCGCCGACGACAACACCAAGATGATCACCGTGACCCGAAACGGCGAGGTCGTGCGCACCATGCCGACCTCGATGGGCAAGGTCGACCACGAAACGCCCAACGGCACCTATATCGTCGGCGAGCAGAAGCGTGAAATGGTCATGGACTCCTCGACCTACGGAGTCCCGATCGACGCCCCCGAGGGCTACAAGCTCGATGTCGAATACGCGACCCGCATCTCCAACAGCGGGATCTTCGTACACGCCGCACCGTGGTCGGTCGGCTCCCAGGGCTACGCGAACACCAGCCACGGCTGCCTCAACGTGAGCACCGAGGACGCCAAGTGGTTCTACGAGAACGTCAAGAAGGGTGACGCGGTGATCGTGCAGAACACCCAGGGCGGCACCCTCAACGCCGGCGACGGCCTCGGCGACTGGAATTAGATTTCGGCGCC
>NZ_JBKOOL010000066.1:0-28873 GCF_046764065.1 Nocardia sp. NPDC002869 | reverse complement strand
CTCAGGGATCCACCCTGAGCCGCGGACCCCGGAAATCAGGGTGCGGGTCGGTAGCGCTGCCGATGCGGGCCGCCGGCCGGGTGCGGATAGTGGACGGTGTAGCAACCGCGATCGAAAGGTAGGACCGCCATGACCGCCCCCGCACGCCGTTTCACCCGCTCCACCGCCGACAAGTGGATCGGCGGAGTCTGCGGCGGTATCGCCGAATACTTCGGCTGGAGCTCCGGCCTCGTCCGGCTGCTGTTCGTCGTGTCCTGCGTGCTGCCCGGCCCGCAGTTCCTGATCTATCTGGCGTTGTGGATCTTCATGCCGAAGCGGTGATACCGGCGGTGCGCCGGCCGTCCTCGGTGAACCCCTCTGTGCCCCATGGTCACCAGCAGCCCCGTTCCTGCCCGGGAACGGGGCCGCGCTGTACCGTCGGGGATGGAAAGATGAACCGGAATATTCGCGCGGTCGACCAGTGGAGCTCAGGAGAATCCATGCCTACATCAGGAGAGTTCCGATCAGGGGAAAGTAGGGGAGTGATCGGTGCGCCGGACGCGCGGAGCGGGATGGAACCGAGGCCCGTGCCGGCACGTCGAATCGGGTAGGACGAGCACCGCAGGGCCCATCGGGGGTCACCCGGGAGGGGCGGGGATACGGAGGGGAGACCCATGAGTACGGGTGATCAGACGGTCGGGATGCAGGGCGACGCCCTGGTGGGTCTGGCGAACAATATGCGTACCAGTGCCGATGTGGTGAAGAGGCAGGCCGGTGACGTCGCCGGCAGCATGATCGCTCCCGCCGATACCGGCGCCGAGTACAAGAAGCAGGGGGATGCCGTTCACGCCGGTCTCGAGGCGGTACAGCAATGGCTCAACGATTGGGCCGAGGCCACCCAGCTCACCGGTGATGCAATGGGGCAGACCGTGATCGATTTCTCCACGGTGGACAAGGAAAACGCCGTCAACACCCAGCAGGCGGCGAGCTGAGCAATGGCCGACAACCCGAACGCGCCCGCGGCGGAGAATCGCGGCTGCACCCAACTACTCGAAATCGGATCGAAGGCGCTGCGCTACTTCGAGATATTGGAGGTCCGATACCTCCGATGGGTGGGAGACGCGACCCCGCCCGATTTCAAGCGTTATACGGACCTGCACAAACTCTTCTATCACCAGAACGGCCTGAACGAGGATGCCTTCCGGCAAGCCGCCGTTACGCTGAAGACCGTACTCGACCGGGTCGCCACCGAGCGCAATCAGCAGGCCGTTCTCGCCCGGACGCTCCCCACGGTGTGGTCGGGAGAAGCGGCGACCCGGGCGGCGGGCATGATCGCCACGCAACTCCAATTGTCCGAGGCCGATATCAATATCGTGCGCAAAGTCCACGCGGAAATGGACCCGACGCCGCAGGCTCTGCGGCAGGCGGTGGCTATCAAGGCCAAGGCTGCCGAGGGTATTCTGCTGGACGGTGATCCCGAGGTGCAGGGTAAGACCGCCGAAGATATAGACAGCATCATCACCGCCGCCCGGGGATGGGGCTGGAGTAACGTTGCCAGCGACGATAGCCTGGTGGGGAAGATAAAAAACATATTCCCGGAGCTCGAAATCAGCGCATGGGATAATCTGATCATCGCCTCGGGCGACACCAAGCAGAAGAAGATCAGCGATTTCTGTCATAAATGGCTCGATGAGACCTTCAAACCCGAATACGAGTCGAACCTCAAAGAATTCGTGGATGCCTGCAACCAGACGAACCAGCAGGTCTCGGGTATCTACGACGAACTGGTCAAGGCGTTCACCGGCCTGAACGTGACGAAGTATCCGTGCCCCAAGGTTTCGACGACCTCCCCGTCGCCACCCACGAGCCCCGCCGGCACCAACCAGCCCAGCAGCACGGGGACCCCGTCCACCACCACTACTCCGTCGACTACCACTACCCCGTCGACAACCAACACCCCGTCCACGACCGGTACACCCTCGACGAACCCGGCCACTACCGACAACCCGTTGTCCACCATCGCGCAACTCGGCACCCAGCTCGCGTCGTCCGGTATCGGGACCCAGCTGGCCGAGGGACTGAGCAGCCTGGTGGGTTCGGCGAGCGAGCAGATCGGCAGCACGCTCGAGCAGTTGCGGGAACAGGCCGAGCAGGTGCTCGATCCGGACGGCGAGGACGAGCCGGAGAAAGATCTCGACGGTGACGGAGAACCGGATCGGGATGCCGACGGTGACGGAAAGCCCGACAAGGATCTCGACGGCGACGGCAAGCCGGACGCCGATGTGGACGGTGACGGCAAGCCCGACAAGGATCTGGACGGTGACGGCAAGCCGGACGCGGATACCGACGGCGACGGGAGGTCGGATACCGATAAGGGTGTCGAGTTCAACGGTAAGAACTACAAGCTCGAAGTCGGTTCCGACGGTCGGTTGAACCTCGTGGTGGACGATGCGGAGGGCGAGCCGGTCACCTACAAGGTGGAGGTCGGGCCGGACGGCACCCCGGTGATCGTCGGCGAGAACCAGCCCGGTGCGACCCCTCCACCCGGTACCCAGGAACAGCAGCCCGCCGGTCAACCGGCGGGTGTGCCCGGCACGCCGGCCGGAACGAAACAGGAAGACGGCGAGCACCAGCCGCAGAACTACCCGGTGCAGCAGCCCGAAGAGGACGTTGCCGAACCCGGGGAACCCGCGCCGCCGCCGGCGCCCGCGGTGGACACGGGGGCGCAGCTGGCCGAGGCGGGCCCGCTGTGACCGCGGGCAGGAAACGGTGGACGGTTCTGGGGCACGATCGGCGAGGTGGGTATGGCCAGTGAAGTCGAACGGATCGGCGAGGAATGCCGACGCTACGCCGACCGCATGGTGGAGCGGATGGCGGAGACGAAGCGGCGGTCCGAGGCCCGCAGCCGTGAACTGACCGAACAGACAGCCGCCGAGATGCGGCAATTCTGGCGGGAACCGGCGGAACGCGTCGACGACACAGCGGTGCGGGAAGACCCGGCAGCCCGGGAACAGGGCGGGCAATCCGGCTCGAACGAGCAGGTGGGACCGGTGGACGAGCCGTCGCGCGGTGCCGTGCGGCAATCCGGGACCGAGTCCGTCCGGCTGCGGGACGCCGGTACGGCGCGGCTCGACGACGAGGAACTACGCACTCGCCAGGAGGCGATAGCGCGGTCGGCGGCAGCACGGCGGAACCAGCGGGTCGTCACCCCCGTCGACGACGACGGAGATGACGAAGCCCAGTACTACCGGCGCAACAGCTGGTTGGTCTGATCAATTGGGAACTGCGAGGGCCGGCACGCGCAACCTCGATGGTGCGTCGCCCCCCGAGCGCTGAATGGCCTCCGTAGCGAATAGTTGGCTTCTCACCATGCGGGCGCACCCGACTACGTTGTCGCCGTGGGCTGCTCGGTAGGGGCGTCTCCGGAATACCGCCAGATCCAAGCATTTTGCAGGGCTTTGGCGAGTGGCTCGCTGTACGTTCCGAACGACCAGATCACGTCATTGAGCTTCTTCAGATAGGTCATCGTGTCCAGGCTGCTCTTCGCGAGCTTCGCCAGGAACGAGGCGATGACGTGCCCGGCTGCCGCGCCTGCGGTCACCGCGAGTTCGATGGTATATCCGATGGCCGCGCCGAGCAGGGCAGCAATGATATCGCGCACCAGATCCCGCACTATGGCAATAATTTTGGAAGTTTTATCCATCAGCTCGCCGAGTGCGGCCGCCGCGGCCGCGGCCGTGTCGATTGCGGTGAGAACCTCTTCGGCATGATTGCGGTACGCGTCGCCCGCGCTGCCGGACCAGGTGTTGATGTCCGTCTCGATGGTGCGCTGCCACTGGGTCCTCGTCGTGGAGAGTTCGGTCGAAATGGCCTGCCAGGACTTCGAATATGCCGCCACGATCGTGGGGTTGCCGGTGAGCTCTTCGTAGGCCTGCCTGAGCGGCTCGATATGCTCCAGCATCCATTTGGCCACCTGGGTGCCCGCGGAACCGAACGGATCCTTGACTGCCTCGACTGCGGTCGCGGCGACCCCGGCTACACCGAAGACTGCCTCACCGGAGTTGTCTTTCCGCAGATTCCCGTAGATATCCCACGCGTCACCCGCGACGGTGCCTTTGAGTACACCCAGGCCGCCGGTCTCTTGGTCGCCTTCGAGCCCGACATTGGAGAGCCAGGAGACGTCCTCCTGGAAATAGGCATTGCTGTAATGGGACTCTTTGTCGACGAGGTCGTTATCGGGTGGCGCGGCGTCGTCGAAGCTCATTCGGTTTCCTCTATCGCCGCCTGCAGTCCCTGTAGCGTCGTGGCGAACGACCCGTCCGCGTCTTCGAAGGACGTGGCAGTCGCCTTCAGCTTCTCCGGTACCTGGGCGGTGCGCTCACCGGCCGCGCGAATCACTTCGACGGTCGATCGGTGGTTGTCGTCGAACAGCCCTTTGATCGCCGACCGTAGCCAGTCCCCGTACCCGTCATCTGCCGATGCGAGGTAGTTGGCGGCTTCCAGGCATTTGCCCAGGCTGCCCATGAGCGCCTCGACATTGTCCGCGTGATTTCGCACTTCCTCGGGATCGACCGAGACGCTGTCAGGATTGTCGGTCATCGATCACTCCAACCACGATTTCCGGCGGTAGTACTCGGTCTCTTCGTCGGGTTCGTCCGGAGTGACGACCTGATCCTTGCCGGATGTGCGTGGTGCCGGAGGCGGTGTGGAGTCCCACGCGGGTGGCGTCGGACGACGCTGGGAGGAATACGGGTCGGTGGCCTGCCGGGGAAACGTGGAGCCCCAGGTGGGTGGCTCCGGAACATCCCGAGGGGACGGCGGGACGGCGGCCGGCGGCGATGAGCGGCCGGTCTGCGGCGGATCGAGATCCGGCGCCGTCGTCGCACTTGTCTCCGGCTCCGGGAAGCGCCGGTCGAAACCGTCGACGAGTGCGGCACCGGCCGGATCTTCGCCGACGATATCGTGCACCAGTCCGGCAATACCCGGCCGGAGCTTTCCCTGCGCCCGCCGCATACACGCCAGGATCTCGGCGGACAGCACACGCGAATCCATCTCCCGCACACCCGGTGCCAGATCGATGGCGGTCGGAACGCCGCTACTGTCCACAGTGACGCCGACTCGTCCGCCGGCGCCCGATTCGGTCGCCGTCAGAGCTGTCATCCGCTCCTGTAACTCGGCGAACCGCTGAGCTCTGCGCTCCCCATCGGCGGCCAGCTGCGCGAACCCCTCTATCGCGCGGTCCAGATCCATCTCGCCGGCCATCGACACCTTCCCCTGACAAGAACATTCAGCTCGCCCGATCCGCCAACGAAAGGACTTGGGCGCGAATCGCTCCGGCATCCTACGTCGGGTGCCGGAAGCGATTCAATTTCTGGTGGAACCGGTCATCCCGTCGAAAGAGACTTCGCCGAGTGTGTCACCATCATCCGATGAGTTCGGGGGATGCCTTCGGGTTGACGAGTACGCCTCGGTTTCTGCCGGGATACCACGGGTCCGAGGGAGATAGGCGGTATCCGTCACCACGCAAGCTGCGGTCGATGGGTGCCGCGTTGATCGACCTGATCCTGCTGTTCGGCCCGGCTTTTGTACTGGGCATGCTGGTGATCACGGTGGATATGCCGAGAACGTACAGCTATGTGCTGGTGCCGATACCACTTGCCATCATCGGCGGGAACCGGGTCCTGCTGCGGAAATGGGTGCATGCGAGTGCCGGGGAGTTGATCTTCGGGCTGGTGGCGATTCGGGGTCGTGACGGGGCGTGGCCCGGCTGGAGCGAGCTGTTGTCCGGACGTGCGCCGGGTCATGACGGCGTGCCGAATATCGTGTCCGTCCGCCGCTGCGATATCCGAGGTCGCGGCCGCTGAACGGATCGATAGGTGGGGCGGGGCAGCCCGTCGTGCACATTGCCGCTGTTCACCGTCGCGTACGAAATGCTCGGCTCTCGTCGCCGGCGATCTGTGTGCGGCGGCGTCCGGTGGGCGCCGCCGCGCGGTGTCCTATGCGACCGGTGCCGCCGCGTTGTCGCGCTGGGCCTGCAGCAGCTGCGGCCGGTGTTTGCCGTCTTTGAACCAGTGGTGTGAACCCGGCTTGCGCGCCTCGGTCGCCAGATGCTCGAGGCCTGCCTCGCAGGCGAATTCCTTGAGTTTCTTGCCCACGAAACCGCTGAAGTACAGCCGCATGGCGGTCTCGTCCTTGTGGCCGAGCTGGTAGATCCCCGCCTCCCGGCCGAAGCTGAGGCACATGGCGGGGAAAGCCAGGTCGATGGGGGAAGGCTGTTCACCCGCGATGCGGTGCAGCAGTGTGTCGGCAGCGTGCGCTCCGAGGCAGTACGCGGTGTACGCGCTCATCCGGAACGGCAGATCCGACGGAGCCGATGAGTCACCCGCCGCGACAATGCGCTCGTCGTCGACGCTGGTCAGTGTCTCGTCGGTGAGTAGACGCCCGGCGGCATCGGTGCTCAGCCCGCTGCGACCGGCCAGGTCGGGTACCCCGAAACCCACCGTCCAGATCGTGACCGCACTCGCCAACGTCCGCCCGTCGCCGAGTTCTACGGCGTCGCGCGTGACGGCGGTGACCTTCGCATCGGGTCCTTCGATAACGGTCGCTCCCAGCCCGGCAAGGTACTTGCGGGCCGTGCGCCGAGCCTTGGGGTGCAGGTAGGGGCCGAGAACACCGCCGCAGACCAAGGTGACCGGGCGGCCCTGCCCGGCCAGCTCCGCGGCGGTCTCGATACCGGTCGGGCCTCCTCCGACGACCGTTATCGCCGCCGTCGATGGGGTATCGAACAGTTCCGACCGCAGTTTCTGTGCCGCTTCCAACGTGGCGACCGGGTGGGCGAATTCGGCCGCGCCTGGCACCTGCGGCCCGGCGGCGGCGCTGCCCACGGCGTATACAAGGTAGTCGTAGCCGATCGTGCTGCCGTCGGTCAGTGTCACATTGCGGCCGGCGGCATCGATCCGGGTCACACTGCCGGCGACCAGCCGGACGCCGTCGGCCAGGACATCCCGATAGTCGACGACCGCATCGTGGGTCCCGCTGACCAACTGGTGCAGCCGCAGCCGCGGGACGAAGGCTTCGCGCGGATTGATCACGGTCACTGTCACGTCGTCGCGCTGCGTCAGGCGATTGGCCGCCATCACTCCCGCGTACCCGCCGCCGATCACCACCACGTCGATGTTCTTGTTCACGGTGTCTCCTTCGTTTCGAGGGGTTCGAGTACAAGACATCGCAGCTCCGGAAAACCTGACAGGATGTGATGGGCATCACTATCCGTGAGTCCGTGGCTCATGGCCGACCGTGCTCATCTCCGATCTGTGCCGGGGTGAAGTGCGCGCAGGGGCCGCTCTCTACTCCAGGGTGCAGAGCGCCGGTGCTTCCCAGCGTCGGAGCCACCCGGGGCCTCGAAGCGTCGCGGGGCGGACCCGTCCCGCGTCTGTCCGGTGCTGGTTACGCTCTGCCGGTGGACGACGACCGGACCGTTCGTCTCCGGTGGGTGCCGGCGTTACTTGCGGAGTGTCCGGACGAGTTTGCCGACCGCCGCCGGGTCGGGGGTCGCGGCGGCTCTCCGGCTCTCCTCTCGGTTCAGAAGGGCGGTTGCCGGGTCGATGACGTGGGTGTGGCGGATCGAGGTCTCCGGGTCGGCGAACGGGTTGTAGGTCTTGTCGCCGAGCAGGGTGTACAGCAGGTACCCGGTGAGCAGAGCGCGGGTGGCGCGGGACGTCTTTTCCTCGTGTTTGCCGCCGCCGAGTGCGGCCGGCAGCCGGCGGCCCTCGGTGAGCCCGTTGTGACCCGCGCCGTCGAGCGTGCGCAGGATCACCGGACCGCCCCAGGTCGCGGCGAGGGGGACCGCGTCGGAGTTCGGCGAATCGGCATCGCTCACCCCGGCCAGGATCAATGCCGGGGTGGTGAGGTCGCCGGCCACCGAGGTGGCGGCGGGGGCGGTGGGCGCCGGGAACAGCGGGGCCACCGCGGCCACCGGGCGCTGGGCGGCGGCGAGTACGGCCGCGCCCGCGCCCATCCCGTGGCCCGCGAGCGCCAGGCGTTCGGGGTGCACGGTGAGGGTGCCGTCGCCCAGCCGGACCCCGGTGCAGATATCGAGGGTGGTGAGCAGATCGGTGGCGAGGTTCAGATGGGACGGCAGCGGGCCGCGCTCGGTATCGGGGGCGGCCGCCACGATGCCCCAGGACGCGAGGTGTTCGAGCAGCGTGCGGTAGTTGCCGGCGCCGTTCAGCCAGCCGTGCCCGAACGCGACCGCGGGTAGATCGCGGCCGGTCTCGGGCGTGTACACCACCCCGGGCTGACCCGCGATGGCAAGGTTGCCGCGGAGCACCCGATGCGGGCCGCGGCCGGTCAGAGTGCTCAGAAGTGATTTCACAGACGCCGACACGACGAGAACGTTAGCCGATAAGTAGGCTGGGGAGCCATGTGCGGAATCGTGGGGTACGTCGGGTATCGGGACGCGTTGGGCGTCGTCGTCGCTGCCTTGCGCCGCATGGAGTACCGAGGTTACGACTCGGCGGGCGTGGCGATTCTCGACGGCGCCGGTGGCGTGGCGGTCGAGCGGCACGCCGGGCGACTGAGCAATCTGGAAGCGGCATTGGAGACCGCGGGCCCGGACGAATTCGCCGGTACCACCGGTATGGGGCATACGCGATGGGCCACCCACGGCGCGCCGACCGACCGCAACGCCCATCCGCACCAGGATGTGAGCGGCAAGGTCGCGGTCGTGCACAACGGCATCATCGAGAACTTCGCCCAGCTGCGGCGTGAACTCGAGGACGCCGGTGTCGAACTGCGCAGTGAGACCGATACCGAGGTCGCCGTGCACCTGGTCGCCCGGGCCTACGCCGCGGGGCCGACCGCGGGCGACTTCGAGGCCAGCACGCTTTCGGTACTCCGGCGGCTCGAGGGTGCGTTCACACTGGTGTTCACGCACGCCGACCATCCGGGAAAGATCATCGCGGCGCGTCATTCGACTCCGCTGGTCGTCGGTGTGGGCGAGAACGAGATGTTCATCGCCTCCGACCTGACCGCGTTCATCGAGCACACCCGCGAGGCGGTCGAGCTCGGCGAGGGCCAGGCCGTGGTGATCACCGCCGACGGCTACCGCGTCACCGACTTCGACGGTTCCACCGAAGGCGTGAGCACCCGGCCGTTCACCATCGACTGGGATCTGGCCGCCGCCGAGAAGGGCGGTCACGACTACTTCATGCTCAAGGAGATCGACGAGCAGCCCGGCGCGGTCGCCGATACGCTCATCGGTCACTTCGATCAGACCCCCGGCCGGGCCGGTCGGATCGTGCTGGACGAGCAGCGCCTCTCCGATCAGGAGTTGCGTGATGTGGAGAAGGTTTTCGTGGTGGCCTGCGGTAGCGCCTACCACTCCGGCCTGGTCGCCAAGTACGCCATCGAGCACTGGACGCGGCTGCCGGTGGAAGTGGAGCTGGCCAGCGAGTTCCGCTACCGGGACCCGGTACTGGACCGATCGACCCTGGTGGTGGCGGTCTCCCAGTCCGGTGAGACGGCCGACACACTGGAAGCCGTCCGGCACGCCAAGAGCCAGAAGGCCCGGGTGCTGGCGGTCTGCAATACCAACGGCGCGCAGATCCCGCGTGAATCCGACGCGGTGCTCTACACCCGGGCCGGGCCGGAGATCGGGGTCGCCTCCACCAAGGCGTTCCTCGCGCAGGTGACGGCGAACCTGCTGGTCGGGCTGGCGCTGGCCCAGGCGCGCGGTACCAAGTACCCCGACGAGGTGGCACGTGAGTTCGCCGAGCTGGAGGCCATGCCGAAGCTGGTGGAGCAGGTGCTGGAAACGGCGCCGCAGGTGCGGGCTATCGCCCGGGAACTGGCGCGCGAACGCACCATCCTTTTCCTCGGCCGCCATGTCGGATACCCGGTGGCGCTCGAAGGTGCACTCAAGCTCAAGGAACTGGCGTATATGCACGCGGAGGGTTTTGCCGCGGGTGAGCTCAAGCACGGCCCGATCGCGCTGATCGAGGGCGGGCTGCCGGTGATCGTGGTCATGCCCTCGCCCAAGGGGCGCGGGGTGCTGCACTCCAAACTGCTGAGCAATATCCGGGAGATCCAGGCTCGCGGGGCGCGCACGATCGTGATCGCGGAGGAGGGCGACGATCTGGTACGCCCGTTCGCCGACGATCTGATCGAGATCCCGTCCGCGCCGACCCTCTACCAACCGCTGCTGTCGACGGTGCCGCTGCAGATCTTCGCCGCCGAGGTGGCGCAGGCCCGCGGCTACGACGTGGACAAACCGCGGAACCTGGCGAAATCCGTCACCGTGGAATAGCCGACGGGGTAACCGGTGCCCCGGTTGCCCCGTTTACTCCTCGACCGTGATGGTGCCGCGCATATCCGGGTGGATCGGGCACAGGTAGCGGTATTCGCCCGGCTGGGTGAAGGTGTGGCTCCAATCGCCCACCTCGAACAACGGGCTGTTGATGCTCATCGCCTTGTCGCCGATGCCCTGGACACCGTGTGGCAGGTCGCCGTCGAAATGCCAGGACACCGTATCGCCCGCGGAGATGGTGATATCGCCCGGCGAGAAGTGGTCGTCTTCGACCTCGACGGTGACGGTGGCGGTGGCCTCCGAATCGTGCTGCGAATGTGCGCCGGAGGTATCGGTTTTCGCTACCTCTTCTGCCGCATCACCGGAGCCGCAGCCGGACAGCAGTGCCGTGACGAGGGCGAATCCGGCGGCCGGGACGAGTACGGCGCGGTGAACTCTGGACATGGAGGTCAAGCGTAGTCTGCTGGCATCGCTGCCCGTCCGTCCACGGAGGTGTGTCCGGTGACCCAACCGCTCGGCTATTACACCGCCGACGAGGTGCGCCTCGCCGAGGCCGAACTGTTCACCAGAGTTCCCGACGGAGTGCCCATGCGCCGCGCCGCGTACGGCCTGGCCACGGTGGTCGCGGCCGAGTTGCGGGCGCGCAGCGGTGGGGTCGCGGGGCGGGCGGTGGCGTTGCTGGTGGGCTCGGGCGACAACGGCGGAGACGCGCTGTGGGCGGGCGTGACGTTGCGCCGGCGGGGTGTCGCGGTGACCGCGGTACTGCTGAATCCGGCGCGGGCGCATACGGCCGGGCTGGCCGCTCTGCGCCGCGCCGGCGGACGGGTGTGCGCCGACCCGGTGACGGCGGTCACGGAAATCGCCGACGCCGATCTGGTGATCGACGGGATCGTCGGTATCTCCGGCCGTGGCCCGCTGCGCCCGGATGCGGCGAGAATCGTTGCGGAAGTCGATGTTCCGATCATCGCGGCCGACCTGCCCAGTGGGCTCGACCCGGATACCGGTGCGGTGTCCGGGCCCGCGGTCCGGGCGGCGGTCACCGTCACCTTCGGCGCCCGTAAACCCGTGCACGCGCTGGCCGCGGACCGGTGCGGCCGGATCGAGCTGGTGCCCATCGGTTTACGGCTGCCCGAACCCGGCCTGGCCGCGTGGGATCCCGCCGCGGTGGGCGCGGCCTGGCCGGTGCCGGGAGCCGCGGACGACAAGTACACGCAGGGTGTCACCGGGGTGCAGGCCGGCAGCGCGACCTACCCGGGCGCGGCCGTGCTCTGTACGGGCGCGGCGGTGGCCGCGACCTCCGGGATGGTGCGCTATGCGGGTACCGCCGCGTCCGCGGTGCTCGCGCGGTATCCGGAGGTGATCGCGGTAGCCGATCCGGCGGACGCGGGCCGGGTGCAGTCCTGGGTCTTCGGTCCGGGCTCCGGGACCGATCCCGGCGCGCGCGATCACCTGGCCGAGATCCTGGCCACCGACCTGCCGGTCGTCGTCGATGCCGACGGTCTGACCCTGCTGGCGAGTGAACCGGAGCTGGTGCGGGGTCGCCGGGCTCCCACCGTGCTCACCCCGCACGCCGGTGAGTTCCGCCGGCTCACCGGTGCGGATCCGGCACCCGACCGGGTCGCCGCGGTCCGGGAGTTCGCCGAATCGTGGCAGGTCACCGTGCTGCTGAAAGGCCGGGCGACCCTGGTCGCCGCCCCCGGGCGGCAGGTGCTGGTCAATGAGGCCGGCGGTTCCTGGGCCGCCACCGCCGGCGCCGGTGACGTGCTCTCCGGGGTGATCGGGGCGCTGCTCGCCGCAGGCCGCGATCCGCTTTTCGCCGCGGCCGCCGCGGCCCGCGTGCACGCACTCGCCGCGGGGCTCGCCGCCCATGACACCCCGGGCGGGACCGCCGCCCCCGTCTCGGCGACTCCGCTGCTGCGTCATATCCCCGCCGCCATCGCGACGCTCCGCGCACTGACTGCCTGAGATACGCCCGCCCGGGCCCCGCGGGTGGCCGCCGTCGCGTCCGCGCGCCGGGATGGCAGTATCGGCAGGTGTGAACGGTCAAGTGGAAGCAGTCGTCGACCTGGACGCCATCGCACACAACGTCGGAGTACTGCGTGCGCACGCAGGCGACGCCGCGGTGATGGTGGTCGTCAAGGCGGACGGCTACAACCACGGGGCCGTCGAGGTCGCCCGGACGGCGCTGGCCGCGGGCGCGGCCGAACTGGGGGTCACCACGGTGGCCGAGGCGGTCGCGCTGCGCGAGGCCGGCATCGAGGCGCCGATCCTGTGCTGGCTCAATATCTGTGACGCGGATTACGCCGCCGCCGTCGCCGCCGATATCGAAATCGGTATCTCCTCGGCGGAGCAGTTGGACACCGTCGCCGCAGCCGCCCGCGGCCTGGGCGAACAGGCTGCCGTGAGTCTCAAGGTCGACACCGGACTCAATCGCAACGGGATCGAGCAGGGGGCCTATCCCGTGGTTCTCGCCGCCCTGCGGAAGCTGGTCGACGAGGGGGTGGTGCGTTTCCGGGCGATCTTCTCCCATCTCGCGCATGCCGACGAGCCCTATCACCCGACCATCGACCTGCAACGCGACCGGTTCCTCGACGCCATCGCGGCGGCCAAGGAATACGGTCTGGAGCCCGAACTCGTGCACCTGGCCAATTCCGCGGCCACGCTGACCCGGCCCGATCTGGCCTTCGATATGGTCCGCCCCGGCATCGCCGTGTACGGGCTCACCCCGGTCCCCGATATCGGCGATTTCGAGCTGCGGCCCGCGATGACCTTCCAGGCCGAGGTGGCGCTGGTCAAACAGGTCCCCAAGGGCGAAGGGGTGTCCTACGGACACGAATGGATCGCCCCGGCCGACACCACCGCCGCGCTGATTCCCGCCGGATACGCCGACGGTGTATTCCGTACCCTGGGTGGACGGATGCAGGTGTGGGTCGGTGGGCGCAACCGTCCCAACCGCGGCCGGGTGTGCATGGATCAGCTGGTGGTGGACCTGGGCGACAATGCCGAGGGCGTGGCCGAAGGCGATACCGCGATCTTGTTCGGACCGGGTTCCCACGGTGAACCGCGGGCCCAGGATTGGGCCGATCTGCTCGGCACCATCCACTACGAAGTGGTGTGCGCGCCCCGTGGCCGGGTACACCGGCGGTATCGAGGGGGTACCCGATGAAACGAGGAACGACCCTGTTGCGCGGTGGGCTGGCCACCGCCGGGGTGGTCGGCGCCATGGCCGGCGTGCACGCGCTGCGCCGGGCCGGTGCGAAAGTACTGTGGCCGCCCGTCCGCGACGAGTACCGGGACGAGAACTTCGCCCTGATCGATCTCGACCGGGCCGGTGAAGTGCTCGCCGACGACGGTGTGTGCCTGGCCACCCGGGAGTGGGGTTCCGGCGACGCGGCCGCCACAGTCGTTTTCGTGCACGGTTTCTGCAACAGCATGGAGTCGTTCCATTTCCAGCGTCGCCACCTGGCGCAGCGCTGGGGTTCGCGGTTACGGCTGGTGCTGTTCGATCTGCGCGGCCACGGCCGCTCGGGAACGCCGCAAACCGACAGCTGTACGGTGTCCCAGCTCGGCCGCGACCTACTCACGGTGATCGACGCGCGCGCGCCGCGCGGGCCGTTGATCCTGGTCGGGCATTCGCTGGGCGGGATGGCGGTACTGGCCGCGGCCGCCCATGCCGGCGGTCTCTTCGCGCAGCGGGTGCACGGGGTCGCGCTGCTGTCCACCGCGGCCGCCGAGGTCGCCTCCTCCGGTATCGGGCAGTTACTGCGCAATCCCGCGATCGACGGATTCCGGTTGGCCGTGCACACCGCTCCGGCGCTGGTACAGGCCGGGCGGGTCACCGCTCGCCATGTGATCACGCCGATCCTGCACGTGAGTTCGTTCCACGGGCCGGTCAGTCCGACGCTGTCGCGGTTCACCACCATGATGATCGACCGCACCCCGGTGAAAACCGTGGTGAAGTTCCTGAAGGCCCTCGAACTGCACGACGAGGCGGCGGCCCTGCCGGTGCTGCGGGATACCCCGACGCTGGTCCTCGGCGGCACCCGGGACCTGGTCATTCCCTTCCGCAATTCCCGTGTGCTGGCACGCGAATTGGCCGATTGCGAACTCGTCCGGCTCCCCGAGGCGGCACATATGCCGCAGCTGCAGTACCCGGAGGAGACCAACGCCGCGCTGGACCGGTTGCTGGTGCGGGCCGGAGTGGTCGGCGAGGACGACCGGTGGGAGGCCACCGGTGGCTGACCGCGGCGAACGCCTGCTGCCGGAGGTCACCGATACCGAGGCGCTCGGGCGGGAACTGGCCGGCGGGCTGCGGGCCGGCGACCTGGTGGTGCTCGACGGACCGCTGGGTGCCGGTAAAACGGCCCTGACCCGCGGTATCGCGTCCGGGCTCGGGGTCGGTGGGCGGGTGAGTTCGCCGACGTTCGTCATCGCGCGCCGGCATCCGGCAGGGGAACGTGCCGATGGCCCGCCGGTGCCGCTGGTCCATGTCGACGCCTATCGGCTCGGCGGCAGCCTCGACGAACTCGACGCACTCGATCTGGACACCGAACTCGACGACGCGGTCGTGGTGGTCGAGTGGGGCGGCGGGATGGCGGAGCGGTTGACCGGCCGGCATCTGCTGGTGCGGATGTCGCGGGAGCCGGAATCCGAAGTCCGCACGGCATCTTGGGAGTGGGTGCACACCGGGGCGGCGCACTAGATCGCAGGAAATCGGCAACCTCGCTGCTGGGGCGCCGTGCGCCACCGCCGTGTGAAGCGGGTCACCCGGTATCGTTGACCAGACCATGCTTGCACTTGCTGTCGACACCGCGACGCCTGCCGTCACGGCGGGTCTCGTCGAACTGGAGCAGGCGGCCGCCGGTGCGAACACCTCGGACGCCGCCGCACCGCGCACTCTTGCCGCCCGCGTACTCGTCGACGCCCGCGCGCACGCCGAGGCGCTCACCCCACAGATTCTGGAATGCCTGGCCGAGGCCGGGGTGTCGCGCGCCGATATCGGGGCGGTCGTCACCGGGATCGGTCCGGGGCCGTTCACCGGGCTGCGGGTCGGGATGGCCACCGCGGCCGCGTTCGGTGATGCGCTGGGTATCCCGGTGCACGGTGTGTGCAGCCTGGACGCGATCGCCGCCGAGTGCGCGCCCGAACTCGGGCCCGACGATGAATTGCTCGTGGTCACCGATGCCCGCCGGCGCGAGGTCTATGCCGCGCGTTATCGCGATCGCGGTCGCATCCGGGTTGCCGGACCCGAGGTGTGCAAACCCGGCGAACTGCCGGTGGCCGGTGCGACCAAGATCGCCGGATCGGCCGCGCACACCGCGCTGTTCGCACTTCCCGCGCTGGCCGTGCAGACACCCTCGCCGGCCGCGCTCGTGCAGGTGGCGGCGGACGCGCTGCGGTCGGGCGTGATCCCCGAACCGCTGGTCCCGCTGTATTTGCGCCGCCCCGACGCGGTCGAACGCAGCTACCGCACTCTCGACCGGATGGGAGCGTGACAATGGGAGTTCGTACCACGGGAATTCGTATCGAACCCATGGAGCCGACCGATATCGCGGGCTGCGTGGAACTGGAACAGGTGCTGTTCCCGGAAGACGATCCGTGGCAGGCCGTGGCATTCCACTCCGAGCTGGCCGCGGGATACAACCGCTACATCACCGCTCGCGACGACGCCGGGAACATGGTGGGCTACGCGGGAATCGCGCTGCTCGGTGACGCCGAGCACCCCGAGGCCGAGGTGCACACCATCGGAGTGGACCCGACCTGTCACCGGGCCGGTATCGGCACGCTGCTGCTGGAGGCGCTGCTCACCGAGGCCGGGCGGCGGGGCGGGCCGGTGTTCCTCGAGGTGCGCACCGACAACACCGCCGCGATCTCCATGTATGCCAAGCACGGGTTCCACATCATCGGCCTGCGCAAGAACTACTACCACCCCAGCGGCGCGGACGCGTACACGATGCGCCGCCCGGCGCTGGAGGACGTCCCGGTGGTCTTCGGCGCCCGGACACCGGACGGGGTGCTGTCGTGATCGTCATGGGCATCGAGAGCTCCTGTGACGAGACCGGGGTGGGCATCGTGCGCCGCCGTCCCGACGGCAGCTGTGAACTCCTGGCCGACGAGGTCGCCTCCAGTGTGGCCGAGCACGCCCGGTTCGGCGGTGTGGTGCCCGAGATCGCCTCGCGGGCCCATCTCGAGGCGCTCGTGCCCGCCATGCGGCGCGCTCTCGCCGCGGCGGGGATCGCCGCGCCCGATGCCCTGGCGGTGACGATCGGTCCCGGTCTGGCGGGAGCGCTGCTGGTCGGTGTCGCGGCCGCCAAAGCCTATGCGGCGGCCTGGGATATCCCGTTCTACGCGCTGAACCATCTCGGCGGGCATGTGGCGGTGGACACCCTCGAACACGGCCCGATGCCGCCCTGTGTGGCACTGCTGGTCTCCGGAGGTCATACCCATCTGCTGCACGTCGAGGATCTGTCGAAGCCGCTGATCGAATTGGGCAGTACGGTCGACGATGCCGCCGGCGAGGCATTCGACAAGGTCGCCCGGCTACTGGGACTCGGCTATCCGGGCGGTCCCGCGCTGGACGCGGCCGCGGTCACCGGTGACCCGGCGGCCATCGCCTTCCCGCGAGGTATGACCGGACCGCGGGACCCGCGCTACGACTTCTCGTTCTCCGGGTTGAAGACCGCGGTCGCTCGCTACGTGGAGGCGCAGGCCCGTCAGGGCATCGAGCCGGAGCAGCTGCCGATTCCGGATATCGCGGCCTCGTTCCAGGAGTCGGTCGCCGATGTGCTCACCATGAAAGCGGTGCGCGCGGCGCAGGATGTGGGCGTGGACACCCTGGTACTGGGCGGCGGCGCGACCGCCAACACGCGGATCCGCTCGCTGGCCGAGGAACGGTGCGCCGCGGCCGGTTTGACACTGCGCATCCCGAAACCCCGGCTCTGCACCGATAACGGCGTGATGATCGCGGCGCTGGGCGCGCATGTGATCGGCGGCGGCGCGGCGCCGTCACCGCTGTCGGTGGCCACCGACCCCGGGCTGCCGGTATCGGTCAGCCAGGTGGGCTGACCGGCCACCGACCTGCCCGGCGGCCGGCGAAGACGGGTTCGCGGAAGACCGGACCGTGGCCTTCTATCCGCGTCTCGCGGGCGCGACCGAATCGGAGCCGCCGCTGTGCCGGTGTTGGAAGCCTGCCGGCGGCCCGCGCCGAAGATGCTGCCGCGACGAGGAAGCGCGACCGGATGCCTTCGGTGCGTTCGTACCCGCCGTCCACCACGGCGCCCCCGTGGCACCGAGAAGTCGTCGACTTCCTCGACGGGCACGCCGCCGTACCGGGGATGGCGTGGAGGCGTGCCGGACGTTACCCGGTGCCCGACGTTGCCCGAGCCGTCGGTGGGTCCGTGGTGTCACGGACGCGCGGGCACCGTGCAGGGCCAACGGTTATCCCGCCGAACCCGAATTGGGCAATCGAGGGGGTTGCGTAGGCGGAACCTCCAGGGTCGTCTGGGTTTGCAACGACCCGGACGGCGGCGGTACGTCCGAGGTGGACGGCTGATCCGTCGGTAGCTCACCCGACGAGGGCGGGGGGACCGGCGTGCCCGGACTCATCCCCTCCGGGAACGGAATATGCGGCAGGTTCGGATCCGGCCGCAGGGTGGGCGGAGATGGCTCGGTGCTCGGGGTGGTACTCGTGGACGGTTCGCCCGAGGTGGACGGCATCTCGTTCGTCGACTGGTACTCGCCGGTGCCGGGGTCGCCGGTCACCGGCGGCTCGGCGAGTGTCGTACTCGGCTCCCCGGCGTCGGCAGGCTCCTCGACGGGCTGCTGGGGGATCTCCTCGGTGGCGCCGGGCAGTACGGTGGTGGTCGTCGGCGCGATGGTGGCGGTGGTCGGCAGCTGAGCGCTGCTGGTGGTACCGGCCGGGGAGACCTCTTCGTCGGAACTCGGGGCCATGGTGTTGACCCCGTACCCGACGATCAGCCCCACCACCACGATGGCGCCGGCCACCGTGCCGAACGCCTTGAGCAGGGTATTGCCGGACTTGTCCGGGGTCAGCGCGCCGATCGGCGCGCTGGAGCGGGCGGTATCGGCGAGCAGCGCAGCGCCTTTGGCGATCACCGCGTCCGGGTCCGGCACCGTCAGTACCGGAAGCTCCAGTTCGTCGCGCAGGGTCTCCAGTACCGCCGGGATGTTCGCGCCGCCGCCGATCACCACCACCGCTTCCGGGGCGCGATCGGCCAGGCCGAAGGTCATCGACGCGAACCGCGCCATCTCGCGCCACACGCCGGCGGTGAGCGATTCGAAATCGGCGCGGGTGAGTTTGAGCGGTTTGCCCGCGATGTGGTCGATGGTGACGGCCTGGGTCACCGACAGATGTTCCTTGGCGGTGCGGGCCCGGTTCACCAGCACACTGCGATTGGGCCGGGTACCGCGCCGGGCATAGTGCTGATCGACCAGATGCCGGTACAGCAGGTCGTCGATCGCGCGGCCGCTGACCGTGGTGGACCGCGCGGTGTGCAGCACGGCGCCGTCGGCCGGGTCGGCCACCGAGACGGTACAGCCGGAGGCACCCAGGTCCACCACGGCCGCCGTGCCGTAGCGGTCCAGCAGGCCGGTGTCGCGCAGGAAGGTGAGCGCCGCGGTGGTCTCCGGAACCAGTTGCGGTTCGCGCTGTTTGCCGGTGGCGAGCCGGATCGCGTGCGCCTGCTCCTTGCTGCGGTAGGCGACCGCGACACCGGTGGGTGGGCGGTCGGCCATCACGTCGAGCCCGGAAGTCTGTGTCGCGGGCAGCTGGGTGCCGAAAACCGCCTCGTGGGAATGGCTCGCGGGCAGCTGAGTGGTCATCAGCTCGATGGAGGAGGCGACCAGATCCCCCAGATCTGAATGCGCGTCCGCGGAGACCACCCGGTAGTCGAAGGTGCGGGCGCCGTTGGCCGCGGTGGTGACCAGGGCGGAGCACACCACTTCGTTCCCGGCGGAGATGCCGAGCGATGTGCGCATACTCTCTTCACCTCCCTTCGAGTGGACGCGGCGGCCGTGCCGGATGGTGAGGTCCGGGCACGCCGAAAGGTGTTCGCGAAACCGCCGTCGTCTGCGGTGAACGGTGGTTCCGCGAACAACCATCACACATGGTGTCACGATCTGTTATCCGAACGTTACAGAGTCGGAGAATTATTGGGAAGTCCTCTTCCCTTTGGTCTACCCGGCTTTCGGGCTCCTAACCCGCCGACCAGCGAGCACGGCGGTTGGCGTCTTGGTGACAGCGTGACCGAATCGTTTCGAATCGGTCCCGCATTGGCAGCGCCTGCCCTTGAGCGCTGGCACTCTCATGTATAGAGTGCTAGTCGGCACCGATTGTTGCCCGGTGCCAGGCTTGACCACTGAGCAGGCGGTCCCGGCACCCGCGACGACGGGGCTTTGCGCAGGGTCAGCATCGTGACCGAATCGATGGTCCGGGACAACAGTTCCGGACGACCGTTATCCCCTGAAAGTGGAGGGCTCAACGTGGCGAGCGTGAACATCAAGCCGCTCGAGGACAAGATCCTCGTCCAGGCCAACGAGGCCGAGACGACGACCGCCTCCGGCCTGGTCATTCCCGATACGGCCAAGGAGAAGCCGCAGGAGGGCACCGTTGTCGCCGTCGGCCCCGGCCGGTGGGACGACGAAGGTGAGAAGCGCATCCCGCTGGATGTCCAGGAGGGCGACACCGTCATCTACAGCAAGTACGGCGGTACCGAGATCAAGTACCAGGGTGAGGAATACCTGATCCTGTCCGCGCGCGACGTGCTGGCTGTCGTCGGCAAGTAATCGACTGCCGCGCATGCGTTCCGCCCCGGTGTCGCACGGTGACCCGGGGCGGAGTGCTTTGTGCCACAACTCGAAGCGCACCAGATACAGGAGCGAAGACATATGGCAAAGCAGATCCAGTTCGACGAGCAGGCTCGCCGGGCGCTGGAGCGCGGTGTCGACAAGCTCGCCGACGCGGTCAAGGTCACTCTCGGCCCGCGGGGCCGGCATGTGGTGCTGGCCAAATCGTTCGGCGGCCCCACCGTCACCAACGACGGTGTCACCATCGCGCGTGATATCGATCTCGAGGATCCGTTCGAGAACCTCGGCGCCCAGCTGGTCAAGAGCGTCGCCACCAAGACCAACGATGTCGCCGGTGACGGCACCACCACCGCGACCGTGCTGGCCCAGGCCCTGGTGCGCGGCGGACTGAAGAACATCGCGGCGGGCGCCAACCCGATCGCGATCGGCGTGGGCCTGGCCAAGGCCGCGGACGCGGTGTCGGAGGCCCTGCTGGCCGCGGCCACCCCGGTCAGCGGCGAACAGGCCATCGCCCAGGTCGCCACCGTCTCCTCGCGGGACGAGGTCATCGGCGAGATGGTCGGCAAGGCGCTGACCACCGTCGGCAAGGACGGCGTGGTCACCGTCGAGGAATCCTCGACCCTGCAGACCGAACTCGTGATCACCGAGGGCGTGCAGTTCGACAAGGGCTACCTCTCGCCGTACTTCATCACCGACGGCGACAGCCAGGAAGCCGTGCTGGAGGACGCGCTGGTGCTGCTGCACCGCGAGAAGATCAGCTCGCTGCCCGATCTGCTGCCGCTGCTGGAGAAGATCGCCGAATCCGGTAAGCCGGTCCTGATCATCGCCGAGGACGTCGAGGGCGAGGCGCTGTCCACCCTGGTCGTCAACTCGATCCGCAAGACCCTCAAGGCCGTAGCGGTCAAGGCGCCGTTCTTCGGTGACCGCCGCAAGGCGTTCCTCGACGATCTGGCCGTGGTCACCGCGGGTACGGTCGTCAACCCCGACCTGGGCATCAACCTGCGTGACTCGGGTCTGGAGGTGCTGGGTTCGGCGCGGCGCGTGGTGGTCACCAAGGACACCACCACCATCATCGACGGCGCGGGCAGCGGCGACGATATCGCCGCCCGCAGCGCCCAGCTGCGCCGCGAGATCGAGGCCACCGATTCCGACTGGGATCGGGAGAAGCTCGAAGAGCGGCTGGCCAAATTGGCCGGTGGTGTCGCGGTGATCCAGGTCGGCGCGGCCACCGAGACCGCGCTCAAGGAGCGCAAGTACCGAGTCGAGGACGCGGTCAGTGCGGCCAAGGCCGCCGTCGAGGAGGGCATCGTCCCGGGCGGCGGTACCGCGCTGGTCCAGGCGGGCGCCAAGCTCGACGGGCTGATCTCCGGTCTGTCCGGGGACGAGGCCGTCGGTGCCGAGGTGCTGCGCGGCGCGCTGCGGGCCCCGCTGTACTGGATCGCCACCAACGCCGGTCTCGACGGTGCCGTCGTCGTCAGCAAGGTCGGCGAGGGCAAGGAAGGCTTCAACGCCGCCACCCTCACCTACGGTGATCTGCTCACCGACGGTGTCGTGGACCCGGTCAAGGTGACCCGGTCGGCCGTGATCAACGCGGCATCGGTGGCGCGGATGGTGCTGACCACCGAGAGCGCCGTGGTGGACAAGCCCGCCGAAGCGGAGAACGACCACGGGCACGGCCACGCCCACTGATCGCAATCCGGTTCGCCGGTTCCCGCCGCTCCGGTGAGAACCGGCCGCCGAACCGGAACGGGCCGTTCACGTCCGCTGTGGAATGTGAACGGCCCGTTTTCGTACCGGTCGCCGGTCGCCGAGGGAGGCCGGCCCTCCCATACTCTTCTTCAGCCTCATCAGGCCGTCGCGGATACGGGATTTGACGGTGGGTAGCCCGATATCCAGGTGACGGGCCACCTCGGCGTAGGTCCGGCCGTCGTAGTAGGCGAGTGAGATCGCCTCGCGCTGGGTCTCGGTCAGGGTGCGTAGCCCGACGACCACGGCCTGATGGTCGAGTTTGCGCTCGACCTCCTCGATGACCTCGTCGTATTCGTGCCCGAGTACCCGGGCGCCGTAGGCGATCTCGCGCTGGGTGTGGGCCTGCTCGGCGCGCACCCGGTCGACCGCGCGGCGATGGGCCAGTGTCATCAGCCAGGTCACCGCCGAGCCGCGCGCCGGATCGAAACTCGCCGCCGTGCGCCAAGTCTGCAGGTAAACCTCTTGAGTGGTCTCCTCGGCGAACCCGGAATCCTGGAGGACACGCAACACCAGACCGAAGACCCGGGTGCGGGTCCGGTCATACAGTTCGGCGAAAGCCTCGGCATCCGAGTGGCCGCAGCGCTGCAAGAGCGCTGAGAGCTCGATACTTTCCTGTGTCATCGGCCATAACAATAACCGCAAGCTATAACCGAGAGGGTATGCGGCCCCGCGGAACACACGGTGTCGCACCGCCGGGTAGCGGCAGGGAGCCGCTACCCGCGACCCCTCAGACCGCCATTCGGCGCCGGTTGCGCCGGGCGTGCATCTCCCGTTCGGTTTCCGACATTCCGCCCCAGATGCCGTAGGGCTCACTGACCTTCAGCGCGTGCGAACGGCACTGCATCAGCACGGGGCAGGACCTGCAGATCTCCTTCGCGCGCAGTTCGCGTGCCGCCCGTGCTCTGCCGCGTTCACCGTCGGGATGGAAGAACACCGCCGAGTCCACACCCCGGCAGGAACCGCGCATCTGCCAGTCCCAGACATCGGCGTTCGGTCCGGGAAGGTGGGTGGGCATGGGCATGGGGGAACTCCTCGTAGACGCGAGCTCGTCGGCATTGTCGAGCGAGTGATGAGTACAGCTGTCCGGCGGTGCCCGGGCGTTCGGGCGACCGCGCGGGGCCACATGCGTCGGCCGATGTGCACCGCTGCCGTCGGCATCCGTTGCGTTTTCGTCCGGCGCCGTCCGTGGCGATGAGTTACGTTAGGGGTACCGAGGAAATTCCGTCAACAGTTTGACGCCCTGATTTATCGGGTCTTTTGCGCGCTGAATTCAACCTCGATGACTGTTTACTTTCGCTAATCGCCCGGCGATACTGTGAGGTTGGCCTGTTGTCGGCGCTTCCGACGTGTCCGTGCTGGTCGACGTATTCGCAGGTGGGCCCGGCCCGTTCGGGGGCCTTCGATAGGTCCGGACCGAATTCCGCCCCGCGGACCGTCCCGGTGGGTTGAGGTGCCCCGATCTCGATACGATCACAGATGGCCGGTGGGGAGCCTCCGGGTTAATTAAGTGAAACGTCCTCGAATTCGATGCGTGGTCGCTCATGGATTGATGGGCGGAGATTAACCTGATGGAAACACCGCCCCTTCGGATCAATGCTGAAAGATAGCTGGGTCGGCGGTGATCCGCGGTACCCCGCTCGTTGCGCCCGGCGGTGGATCCGGCGGCCGGTACAGTGCGTCGGTGATCGCCCCCGGCACCCGCCTCGAATCCGATTCCCGCTCGGCCGCCCACGCCGCGTTCGGTGCGCGAACGGGCCGCACCGCTGCCGAGTTGCCGGAACCGTTGGATCCCCTCGAAATATGGTGGCGAGCGGTCGCTCTGGGTGGTGCGGGTCACTACGCCGCCGCCCACACCGCGCTGCGACGCCTGTCCGCGGCGACCACCGATCCGGTGTTGCTTTCACTCGCCGCCTCGACACAGGGGTCGCTGTTACGTCAGCTCGGCTGGCACCAGCGGGCCGCCGGGTACGACGGCCGGGCCGTGGCGCTCGTCCTCCCGGCGGTGGCCGCCCCTCCGGCCATGCCCTGGCCGACGGCTCCGGTCCCGGGCCGTGGACCCGGCCCGGGTTCCCGGTCCCCGCGTCCGGCGACAGCTGCGGCGGCCGGGCTGGGCGATTACGGCCGCCTGCCCGATGCGGTCGACGCCGCGGCCGACGCGCTGATCGGCCTGGCGGCCGACGCCCGGGGCGTCGGCCGGACCGCCCTGTCCACCCGGCTGCTGGATCGCTGCGCGGCCCTGCTGGATCGCCCGGCGCCCGAATGCGGCGCGCTCGATGCCGGTACGCCGGAGCGGTCGCGGACCCGGGTGCGGCTGCACTGGGTCCGCGCCGAAACCGCGCTGGCCGACGGTCACGTCGCGCCGGCGACGGCCGCGGCGGAGACCGCGCTCACGCTGGCCGAACAAGGTCCCTCGGTCCGGCATCGGATCAAATCGCGATTGCTGGTCGCCGCGGCCGCGAGCGCCGCCGGGCAGCCGGTCCGCGCCCTCGCGCTGGCGGACCGTATCGATGAGGAATGCCGTGTCTCCGGGTCGGTTCCGCTGCGGTGGGCCTGCGCCATGCTGCGCGGCGGCTTGGCGCCCGGACCGGGCGACCGCGACACGGCGGCCGCCGACGCGGAGGCGTGTCGCGCCCTCATCTCCCGGCGTGGCGGGCGATTTCGCGATGCGCGTGGGTAACCCGAGTTCCACCGTCTCGACCCGTACCGCCGCCGGTGTCCTATTGTGGAGCCGTTCCGCTGGACCGGCGGAAGCACCGGTCATCCCAGACCGTGCCACTTTGTAACGCCAGGAATTCCGCTGACGATGACGCACATGGGCGAAGAGTTGGACCGCGCCGTCGCCGCCGCTGCGCAGGGCGACAGGTCTGCTTTAGCTCAGGTACTGGAAATGGTCCGCCCGCTGGTGATGCGCTATTGCCGCGCGCGGATCGGTGTCGCGGAGCGTGGACAACTCTCCGCGGACGATGTCGCGCAGGAGGTCTGTCTAGCGGTCATGACCGCGCTACCCAGGTATCAGGACCAGGGTAGGCCGTTCATGGCCTTCGTATACGGAATCGCATCGCACAAGGTTGCCGACGCCCATCGCAACGCCTCCCGTAACAAGGCGGAGGCGATGGCCGAAGTACCAGATGTCATATCCACCGACCACGGCCCGGAGCAACGAGCTCTCGAATCGGAAACCAGCCGGCAGATGAACGCTCTGCTGGCCACTCTTCCGGAGAAACATCGAGAGATCTTGATCCTGCGCCTGGTCATGGGTCTGTCAGCAGAAGAAACCGCAACCGCCGTGGGCAGTACGGCGGGCGCGATCCGGGTGGCCCAGCACAGGGCGCTCGCAAAATTGAAGGCACAAGTGGCGAGGGCAGGTGAAATGTATGGCTAGGGATGGCGGGCGCGGTCGGGGCGACAAATGGGCGCGGCGTGCATCGCGAAACACCGATCCCTATGCCGAGGGCTCCGGTGCCGGATCCGAACCGGTGGATATCGTCGCAGTTCGTCGTGATGACGAACTGATCGACGCTATCGCCCGTGGCGGACCCGTCCCCACCGAGAGCACCGAGGAACTCCAGCTGGCGACATTGCTGGCGGATTGGCGGGCCGAGATCGTGGCACCGCCGCTACCCGACGCGCCCGACCTCGATACCGTGGTCGCGGCGGTCAACCAGGAGATCGGTGCCCGGCAGGCGCGGATCGGCGCGCAATCGGGAGGCCGCTTGCGGCTGCTCCGCCCGATCGCGACCACCGCCGCCGCGCTGGCACTCGTATTCGGCGGGCTCTCCGCCTTCTCGTATCAGGCCGAACCCGGTGACGCGCTGTGGCGCGTCAAAGAGGTGGTGTTCAGCGAACAGGCCCAGAGCACCGTCGTGCAGTACGCCGGTGACGATCTGGCCGCCGCGCAGACACTGCTCGACCAGGGCAGGCCCGACGAGGCGCGGGAACGGCTCGAGCAGGCTTCGGCCAATACGACCCAGGTCAACGACCCGACCAAGCGCAACGAACTCGTCGAACGCTGGAATCAGCTGTTCGACGAGGTCCGGAAGGTGATACCGCCGGACGTCGCCGCACAGCTGGAGCAGATCGCTCCCTCGCCCGATCCGGGCGCACCGGTGCCGCCGTCGCGTCCCGGTGGGACCACGGAACGGCCCGGGAGCACGGTGACCACCACTCCGGGCCCGGGCAGCGAACTGCCGTTCGATCGGCCGAGCGGTCCAGGCGGCAGTGACAAGCCGAGCGCTCCGGACATCCAGGCGCCCGTTCGGCCGGGGCCCGGCACCGACCGGCCGGACACGCAGGCACCGGACACCCACACTCCGGACACCCCGGCGCCGGATACACAGGCCCCGGACGGCACCACCGTCCCGGGCGTTCCGGGTACCACCACTCCGAACGGACCGGGTGTGGACTCGGTGGAGCCATCCACTCAGGCGCCGCCGTCCACGATCAGCACACCCGGCCCGGCCGAGCCGTCGACCGTGCCGGTGCCGCAGACCGTCGTGCCGGCCCCGTCGGTTCCCCAGCAGGCTCCGACCACGTTGCCGCTGCCGGGAGGCGCCACCAACTGAACGCCGCACACACCGATGGCCATCCACCTGGAAATTGTGGATGGCCATCGGTGTGTGTTCGGCCACAGTCGGTGTGAGTGCCGGGGAACCGGGCGTAGCCATGAAAAATCGATCGGCCGCCTGGTGCGGCCGATCAGCCGGGCGAACCGGCTACTCCGAAGTCAGCTGTCGAAGGCGTCGAACCCGTCGCCGTGGAATGCCTCGTTCATCGAGGCGTCCGCGTATCCGCGACAGTAATCCCAGGTGACGTAGGCTTCCGGAGTCGGGTCGTAGGCGGGCTCGTGCGGGCGGACCGTGCCGTCGACGAGGAGCTGTAACAGATTGGCGCGCAGCATGTCCCAGTCGTGATAGTGATCCTGCCGACAATCCTCACAGCTCACCACCAGCCCGCGGATACCGCGGTGCGCCAGTAGCGCCTCGTAGACTGCGAGATCGGCGAGATCCTCCTCGACCGCAAGGCGCTCGTGAGGATCCAGCGGTTCCCCCGGCTCGATGGCATCGAGCGCGGCGGACGGGTCGGCGGGATCTCCGGCGAACGGATCCGGCGGCAAGCCAGGTGGTAGATGGTCACGCACATCCCCACGGTACGCAGAACAGGGTGGTCTGCGCCAGCCGTCCGCGCCGTCAGTTTCGGCGATGCCCTCAGTTGATCCCTGGTGCGGGCGGACCGATACCATGGTGACACGGCGCCGACGAGTACCGATCACCCGGCCACCACCGGTCAGAACCGAATCGGTGCCGTAGTCCAATCCCAGTAACAGTTCGCTATCGGGTCGCCGCACCCCGTTAGCCCTGCCGACGTCCAGGAGGGGTCGATCCGAATGAGTAATCCCGTACCGGGCGAGCGCACCGTAGTCCGCCCTCATACGGGTGGTGACGATCCGAACAAGATCGCCATGCTCGGCCTCACCTTCGACGATGTACTGCTGCTCCCCGCCGCTTCGGATCTGATCCCCAGCTCGGTCGAGACATCCAGCCGGCTGACCCGGGAGGTCCGCCTGCGGACCCCGCTGGTGAGTTCCGCCATGGACACCGTCACCGAAGCCCGGATGGCCATCGCCATGGCCCGGGCCGGAGGCATGGGTGTTCTCCATCGCAATCTGTCGGTCGCCGACCAGGCGAGCCAGGTGGAAACCGTCAAACGGTCCGAAGCCGGGATGGTCACCGATCCGGTGACCTGCCGCCCCACCGATACCCTCGCCGAGGTCGACGCCATGTGCGCCCGGTTCCGGATCTCCGGCCTGCCGGTGGTCGACGAGACCGGCGCGCTGGTGGGCATCATCACCAACCGGGATATGCGCTTCGAGGTCGACCAGAACCGGCGCGTCGCCGATGTGATGACCAAGGTGCCGCTCATCACCGCCCAGGAGGGCGTCACCGCCGAGGCCGCGCTCGGCCTGCTGCGCCGGCACAAGGTGGAGAAGCTGCCGATCGTGGACGGCGAGGGCCGGCTGCGTGGGCTCATCACCGTGAAGGACTTCGTCAAGACCGATCAGTTCCCCGACGCCACCAAGGACCGCGACGGCCGCCTGCTGGTGGGTGCCGCGGTCGGTGTCGGAGACGACGCCTGGTCGCGCGCAATGACCCTGGCCGACGCCGGAGCCGATGTCATCGTGGTCGATACCGCGCACGGTCACCAGCGACAGGTGCTCAGCATGGTGAGCAAGGTGAAGGCCGAGGTCGGTGACCGCATCCAGGTCGTCGGCGGCAATATCGCCACCCGGGCCGGGGCCGCGGCGCTGGTCGAAGCGGGGGCCGACGCGGTGAAGGTCGGCGTCGGACCGGGCTCCATCTGCACCACCCGCGTGGTCGCCGGTGTCGGCGCCCCGCAGATCACCGCCATCCTCGAGGCCGTCTCCGCCTGTAAACCCGCCGGGGTCCCGGTCATCGCCGACGGCGGTATCCAGTTCTCCGGTGACATCGCCAAGGCCATCGCCGCGGGCGCCTCCACCGTGATGCTCGGTTCGCTGCTGGCCGGTACCGCCGAATCCCCGGGCGAACTGATCCTCGTCGGCGGTAAGCAGTTCAAGAGCTACCGCGGAATGGGTTCGCTGGGCGCCATGCAGGGTCGTGGGCAGGCGAAATCCTTCTCCAAGGACCGCTACTTCCAGGACGACGTCCTGGCCGAGGACAAGCTCGTCCCGGAGGGCATCGAAGGGCGGGTGCCCTTCCGTGGCCCGGTCAACCAGGTGATCCACCAGCTGGTCGGCGGCCTGCGTGCCGCCATGGGTTATACCGGTGCCCAGTCGATCACCGACCTGCAGGAAGCGCAGTTCGTACAGATCACCGCCGCGGGGTTGAAGGAAAGCCACCCGCACGACATCACGATGACCGTCGAGGCGCCGAACTACACCGGTAGGTGAGGCTCGGTCGAGGGCGCGCACCGGCGGGGGGGGGCCGCGGCCGCCCGGCCCCCCGCGGCCCCCCCCAACACGGGTGTGGGGTGCGCCCC
>NZ_JBKOOL010000065.1:0-29354 GCF_046764065.1 Nocardia sp. NPDC002869 | reverse complement strand
ATCTGCAGACCACCATCGCCCGGCTCGGTGAACTCCGCGCCGAATACGGGCGGGCCGAGGTGCCGTTCGAGATCCAGGCGGTCTGCATCGACATCGGCGGCCGCCGTCGCGACCTCCGGGAGCCCGCTCAGCGCGGCCTCCACCTCGCCGATCTCGATCCGGTGCCCGCGAATCTTCACCTGGGCGTCGACACGGCCGGAATAGAAATAACCGCTACCGGCCTCCCAGCGCGCCAGATCGCCGCTGCGGTACATCCGGGACCCCGGCGGGCCGAAAGGATCGGCTACGAAGCGTTGAGCGGTGATTCCGGGCGCGCCCAGATAGCCCTGCGCGATACCCGCGCCCGCAAGATACAGTTCGCCGGGCTGTCCGTCGGCCACCGCCTGGAGTCCATTGTCCAGGAGATAGGCCCGCACCCCGGGCAACGGGACACCGATATGCGGGTCCGCGCCGCGCACGGGTGCGCCGATGGCGTCGACGGTGGCCTCGGTCGGGCCGTACAGATTGACCGCGGTGATCCCGGCGCGCTGCACCTGCTGCCACAGATCGGGCGGGCAGGCTTCCCCGCCCAGGACGAGCAGCCGCGGCGCGAGCTCGGCCAGCCCGTGCCCGAAGAGCGCGGCGGCCAGCGTCGGGGTCCCGTCCACCACCTCGATTCCGTCGGTTCGTATCGCCGCCACCAGCGCCGCGGGATCGCGCCGGATCTCACTGTCGTACAGATGGATCCGATGACCGTCGAGCAGCCACAGCAGTGGGTCGAGCGCGGCGTCGAAGGCGAAGGATGTCGTATGCGCGATCGCGAGCCGCCGGCCGCCTGCCCGTGCGACGGTCTCGGCGTAGATCCCGGACCGGTGCCCGGCCACCAGCTGCGCCAGCGCGGTGTGGTCGATCACCACCCCTTTCGGCATACCGGTGGAGCCGGAGGTGTAGAGCACATAGGCGGGGTGATCACCCCGGACGGTCCCGGTCTCGGCCGCGGTCGGCGGGGTGCCCGGATAACCGCGCAACGCCTCGCGCACCGGGTCGCTGTCGAGTACCACTGCCGGCCCGTCGAGGGCACCGGCCAGGGCGCTGTCGGTGAGCACCAGGACCGGGGCGGCGTCGTCGATCATGGTCTGGAGCCTGGACACCGGATGTTCGGGGTCCAGCGGCAGATAGGTGCCGCCCGCCCGCCATACGGCCAGCAGCGCGACCACCAGATCCGCGGTCCGCGGTAGCGCGACACCGACGATGCCGCCCGGCGTCACACCCAGGTCCCGCAGATACCGGGCCAGCCGGTACACCTGCTCACCGAGTTCACCGGCGGTGAAGCGCTGTGCACCGCTGACCAGGACCGTGTCGCCGGCATACTCGTCGACCATCCGGTCCAGCGCGGCGGGCACCGGTTCGGCGGTGCCGGCGGCGGGCGGTCCGCAGCGCGCGGCCAGCAGGCGGTCGCGGTCCGCGCGGTCGATCAGTTCCAGGGTCCCGACGGCCACCTTGTCGAGTTCGGTGAACGCCTCGATCACCCGCACCAGACCCGCCACCCGGCGGTAGGCGGTCTCCGGATCGTTGGTCCGGGCATCGCATTCGAAGCCGAGCAGCACCGATTTGTCGGGGAGCGGGGTCACCACCAGTCCGAGATCCTCCGGCGGACCGCCGGCCACGTTCCGCAGCACACCCTTGGCGCCGTCGAAGTCGAGGGCGAAATCGAAAACCTTGAGGTTCATGCCGATTCCGTGCAGCAGTTCACCCGCCCCGAAACCGCTGAGGTCGCGGGCCAGGTCGGCACCGCTGTAGCGCTGATGCCTGCGCATTTCCCGCAGCGTCTCGGCGACCCGCACGCCGAGCTCGCCGACGGTGTCGTGGGCGTGCACGGTCAACCGCAGCGGCAGCACATTGACCGCCATCGCCGGGGTGCTCAGCGCGACCCGGCCGACCCGGCCCATCATCAACATCGAGAGCACGACATCGGAATTGCCCAGCAGCCGCTGCACATAGGCGGCGTAGCAGGCGATCAGACCGTCGGCCCAGGTGATCCGGTAGCGCTCGGTGCACGTGCGCAGCCGTTCCAGCGTTTCCACCGGCAGGATCGCCTCGGCGCGCAGGGTGCGTTCCACCGCGCCTCCGAGGGCGGTCCCGCGGCCGTCGAGCGAGGGCGCGGGGGTGAGCTGTTCACGCCAGTAACGCTGGTCGGCGGTGAATTGCGCGCTGGCGCGGTAGTTCTGCTCGTCGGCGACCAGCTCGGCGATGGTGCCGAAGGTCGCCCGGGGCGGTTCCGTTTCCCGGCGCAGCGCGGTGTAGTGCGCGGCGACCCGGCGCGACAGCAGGGCCGCACTGTAGCCGTCGACGATCAGGTGGTGGTACAGCTGCACACACCAGACCTCGGAGTCGGTGAGCCGGATGAGCGTGTAGTTGTACAACCGCCGGTCCACCATGCCGCGGCACCGCTGCGCCGCCTGATGACGTTCCAGTGCCACCGCCTCGTGGGCGAGCGAATACGGTTCGGCCGCACCGCGCAGGTCGATCACCGGTTGCAGTACGGCGGGTTCGTCGCAGACGTACTGCCGTGGACCGGCCGCGGTATCGCGGAACCGCAGCCGCATGTTCTCCGCTTCGGCCACCGTGCGGCGGATCGCCTCGGACAGGGCCTCGACGTCGATCGGGGTATCGCCGGAGATCTCGAGGACCTCACCGACCAGATAGCGCCCGGAGTCCGGGTCGAACAGCTGCGCGTTCCATATTCCCAGCTGAGGGCCGGTGAGCGGTAACCCGGGATCGCTGGCCTTCGAGGCATCCTGCTCTGCCGCCGGCACGGCAACTCCCTTCGCTGTGAACCACATTCGGTACGGTGCCGATACCGGTCCCTCTATCGACCGGCACGACACACAACCACAGTTGAGGTTAGCCTAACCTTTATTAAAGTAAAACATCTATCCGGCAAGAGGTCCTGTCCGGTTTGTCGCGTTCAGCCCGCGCGCACCGCGTTCTGGGCCAGCGGAACCACCAGCGGGGCGCCGGTTTCGGGATCGTCGATCACCCGGCAGCCCAGGTCGAACACCTGCTGCACCAGTTCGGCGGTGACGATCTCGCGCGGCGCTCCGGCCGCGATCACCGCCCCGTCCCGCATGGCGATCAGATGATCGGCGTACCGGAAGGCGTGATTCAGATCGTGCAGGACCGCGACCACCGTCCGCCCGGTCTCCCGGTTCAACTCGCGGCACAGGTCCAGCAGCTGGATCTGGTGGGCGATATCGAGGAAGGTCGTCGGTTCGTCGAGCAGCACGATCGGCGTCTCCTGCGCGAGCACCATCGCGATCCACACCCGCTGCCGCTGACCACCGGACAGTTCGTCCACCAGCCGCCCGGACAGTTCGGCCACCCCGGTGGCGGCCATGGCCGCGGCGACGGCCTCCTCGTCGCGCCGCGACCACTGCCGGATCAGCGACTGATGCGGATACCGGCCGCGCGCCACGAGATCGGCGACCCGGATCCCCTCCGGCGCGGTCGAGGTCTGCGGCAGCAGCCCGATCCGCCGGGCGACCTCTTTGGCCGGATAGCTGCCGATCTGTTTCCCGTCGAGCAGCACCGCACCGGATTCGGGCGCCAGCAGCCGCGACAGTGCCCGCAGCAGGGTGGATTTCCCGCAGGCGTTCGGGCCGATGATGACGGTGAAGGTGCCGTCGGGGATATCGACGGTCAGTTCGTCGCTGATGACCCGGCCGCGGTAGCCCAGGCGCAACCGGTCGGCGCGCAACCTGGCCGGCGCGGCGCTCCCGTCGGCGGCACTGTGCCCGGGTTTTTCGTCCACCATGATTTCCTCAGTTCCGTCGAGCCTCGGCCACCAGCAGATAGGCCAGATATGCGCCACCGATCGACGCGGTCACCACCCCGACCGGCAGGGTGGTCGGCGCGAATGCGCGGCGCGAGATCCAGTCGCAGACCACCAGCAGCAGCGCACCCATCGCCGCGGCCGGCAGGATCGCGGTCGTCGGGGTACGCGCCAGGCGCCGGCCCAGTTGCGGCGCCGCCAGCGCGACGAACGCGATCGGGCCGGCCACCGCGGTGCCGACCGCCGTGAACGCGACACTGAGCACGGTCAGCACCAGGCGCGCCCGCCCCACCCGGATCCCGAGCGCCCGCGCCGCGTCGTCCCCCAGCTCCAGCACCTGCAACCGGTAGGCGGCGGGAACCACCGCGACGGCCAGCATCGCCAGCACCACGAGGGCCGGCACGATTTCGTCCCAGGTGAGCCCGTCCAGCGTCCCGACGCCCCACGCGGCGGCCGACATCGCCTCGTCGAGGTCGGCGCGCAGGATGAGCCAGGTGTTGACCGCGGCCAGCATCGCGCCGACCCCGATACCGACGATGATCAGCCGGAAACCCTTGACGTTCTGCCGGAAGGCCAGCACGAAGATCGCGAGCGCGGTGAGCAGTCCGCCGCCCAGCGCACCGGCCGCGGTGGCGTAGTAGCCGCCACCGGACAGCAGCACCAGCAGCGCACCGGTGTAGGCGCCGGAGTTGAAACCGACGATATCCGGGCTGCCCAGCGGGTTCCGGGTGACCGACTGCAGGATCGCGCCGCTGATCCCGAGTGCCGCGCCGAGCACCAGCGCCATGAGTACCCGGGGCATCCGCCATTCCCGTACGACCAGTTCGTCGCCGCCCACCCCGTTGCCGAGCAGCGCCCGCACCACCCGGTCCGGCGGGATCGCGAAATCGCCGGTGCCCAGCGCCAGCAGCGCCACCACGCAGGCGGCGGCCAGCAGCGCGACCGTCACCACGAGGCCGCGCATCCCGAAGCGGGTGGTGACACCGCGCAGCCGCAGCACCCGGACCGACCGGCCGAAATCGATGGTCGAGGCGGCGCCGAGGCGCGGCGGCTTGCGCACGGTGGTCACGACTGCCTCATCTCCGAGCGGCGGGCCAGCCAGATCAGCACCGGCGCGCCCAGGAACGCGGTCACCACACCGGCGGACAGTTCGTCGGGCGGGATGGCGATCCGGCCCACCACATCCGCGAAGAGCACCAGCGCGGGCGCCAGGACCAAGGAATAGGCGACGATCCAGCGGTGGTCGGGGCCGACGATCCAGCGCGCGATATGCGGCACCGCCAGGCCCACGAACGTGATCGGGCCGACCGCCGCGGTGGCGGTGCCGCAGAGCAGGATCAGCGCGAGCGCGGTACAGGCCCGGGTGCGGGTCACGTGTACGCCCAGCGCGCGGGCCAGATCGTCGCCCAGCGCCACCGCATTGAGCGAGCGGGCGGCGACGAAGGCCAGGATCAGCCCGGCCACGACGAAGGGCGTGGCGCCGGCGAGAACGTCGTAGCCGCGACCGGTCAGCGCACCGGCATCCCACTGCCGCATCGTGTCGAAGGCGGTCGAGTTCAGCAGGATCAGCCCCTTGGTGACACCGGTGAGCACGGCGGTCACCGCGACACCTGCCAGGGTGAGCCGGATCGGATCGGTCCCACCGCGCCCGACGGTCCCCAGCCGATACACCGCCACCGACACTACCGCGGCGCCCGCGAAGCCGAACCAGACATAGGAGGAGATCTCGTCGGCGCCCAGGTAGGCGACGGCGACCGCGATGGCGAACGCGGCGCCCGCGTTGATGCCGAGCAGGCCCGGATCGGCGAGGGGGTTGCGGGTCAGACCCTGCATCAGGCAGCCCGCGACCCCCAGTGCGCTACCGGCGAGCAATCCGAGCAGCGTACGGGGCAGGCGGTATTCGCTGATGACCAGGCCGCCGGGTGAGCCATCGGGCTTCCACAGTGCACTAATGATTTCCGTGATCGGAATATGCGCTACCCCGACCCGGAGACTCAGTAAGCAGGCGATTACCAGAAATATCGCTGCCAGCAACCATCCAGACCACCTGCGGACACCCACATATGTGTGGTATTCATAGGACGAACCGGCAGTCATGAGGCGGTGTCACAACTTCTGTGCATCGAATCGTCCTTCCGGCCCGTGTGATGTAGGCCACTGTCATCGCTCACGAAAAACGTTGACGAGGCTTTATAGTGAGCGAAGGCTAACCTAACTACAGACGAGCTGGCAACAGACTGCGCCGACACCGCACCCACGGTGTCCGCGAACGGTGCCCACCCCGAACCGGGTGAGCATCCGTCCGGCGCAACGACGCACGAGCGAGAGGTGTGAGGGATGTGGACTCCGACGCTGCTGACGCCCGTGCGCCTGCTCTCCCCCTCGCCGCAGAGTTTCCGGCCGAATCCGGCCGGGTTGCAAGAAGATAGACAGGATGAGGGATAGATGATGCAGCCATTCGTCACCTGATCGCCCAGGAAGACGATCCGACACCACCGGTGGGTTTTCGTAACCCCCGGATTTCACCTGCGATTGCGCAGTAATACCCCCGAACCGCGGCCTACGCGCGTGCGTCGTACAGGCCCGGGGATCACTGCTGCCCTTTTCGCCGGACGGCACCGTCCGGCCGAAATAGGGCGACAATTCGCAAAACCATGAGGGAACCACGATGAATATCAAGTCGATTGCTGCCACCGCGGCGATGACGGCGGCGGTACTGGGCGTCGCCGGAGGCATGGCGAATGCCGACACCTTTGTGCCGCTCCCCGGCGGCGAAAAGCTCGGACCCGGCGTGAAATTGAGCCGCGTCGACGAGAGCGCGCTCATCTCGCCGTCGCTGTCGGCCAACGGCGCCGGCCGGGTCGCCTGGCTGAGCGGACGCGTCTTCGCCGACGTCAGCCAGACCCCGGAAGGCACCCCGGGCCCCTGGAAAGGCCCCACCAACGCCCCCGGCACCAACAACTCCTCCACCCACGGCACCTCCCGCGTCAGCGCCGGCTACATCGTCGGCTGCCAGGTCAGCATCGCCGACAACGCCATCTCCGCCGGCGTATCGGCCAGCGTGAGCACCTCCAGCCTGGGCGCCAGCGGTTCGCTCGGCATCAAACTCGGCCCCGGCGAAGTCAAATTCGTCAACGTCGAAGGCGTCGATATCCCGAAGCCCGGCGTGTACTGGGTCGACTACAAAGACGTCGAAATCAATATCGAAGGCTGCGCCGGATACGCACAGGCCCGTTCCTACGCCGTCGTCGAAATCATCGGCGAACACTATTCGAAGACCACCCTGTACGGAGCTCCGTTCAGCATCGGCTGACGCACGTCGTATCTGGTCGATCCAATCCGTCGCTGAACGGAATTCTTTTCCGAGAGGGAAACTGTCATGTCTGTCATCAAGAAAAGTGTCGTCCGGGCCGCGAGCCTGGCGGCCGCGTCCGCGGCCGCGGTGGGCCTGTTCTCCACCGGCGCGGCCAACGCCGACACCTTCGTACCGCTGCCGGGTGCCGAACTGAACCACACCCTGCCCAACGGCCTCAACATCACCGCCCGCATCGCGAACGAGTCGGCGCTGATCAACCCGTCGATGGGTTCGACCCCGCTGCACCGCAACGCCTGGGTCTCCGGCAGCGCACAGGTCGAGGTCCACGGCCCGCACAAGGGCACCAAGATCACCCCGGGCTACGTCGTGGGCTGCCAGGTCGATATCAGCGGTGGCGCCGGCAACGGTGGCGCCGGGGTGACCTCCTCCGGTGACAAGGTGACCGGCAGCCTCAGCTCCGGCGCCAACCTCACCCTGGGCCCAGGTCAGGCCACCTCGTTCCTGCTGCTCGATATCGAGAAGCCCGACGTCTACGGCGACGAAGGCCACACCTTCGCCAACAAATTCACCGGCCCCAACGGCTCGGTGACCTGGACCGATTCCACCATCGGCCTCAACGGCTGCGCCGGCTACGCCCAAGCCCGCGCCTTCGTCCGCGTCGAGACCACCACTGACCAGGGCATCTCCGAATTCCGCGTCTGGGGTCAGCCCTTCAGCCTCGGCTGATCCGGCTCCCCCGGATTTCACTCGACGGCAGTAGCCCCGGCCCGGCGGCCGGGGCTACTGCCGGATGCGCGCCCGGCCGGCGGGGTGGCGTATCTCCAGCCTTCCGTCCGGCTTGCCCGGGGCACCTTCGGGAACTCCGGCAGCACAGGTTCGCCGACGCCCCGGACCGCTGCGCCGCCGGCGCACGAGCCGTGCGGATTCCGGCTCCGCACCGCGCCTGCGCGCACCGCGTGTCGCCACGTCCGCTCCTGCCGGGCACGGATCGGGACGAGGCCGCGCCGACCGCGTTCGTTAGGCTGACCGTCCTATGGCTACCGGCGCGACTCTGCACACCGTCACCCTGCACCTGTCCGATATCGATCGGGGCGTCTACCAGGAGCTGGAGTTGCGGATGGCCCGGCACCCCTCCGAGACCACGGAATTCCTGATCACCCGGCTGCTGGCCTACTGCCTCGAATACACCGACGGCATCGCCTTCAGCGACGGCGGCGTCTCGTCCACCGCCGAACCGGCGGTTCTGGTCCGCGATCTCACCGGCCGGATCACCGCGTGGATAGAGGTCGGCGCCCCCGATTCCGACCGCGTGCATCGCGGTAGCAACTCGCCGAGCGGGTCGCGGTGTACACCCATCGCGACCCCGTCAAGGTGCTGGCGCAGCTGTCCGGCAAACGGATCCATCAGGCCGCGAACATCCCCCTCGTCTCCTTCGACCGGCCCTTCGTCGAGGCCGCGGCGGCGGTTCTCGAACGCCGTAATACGGCCACCGTGTCGGTGACCGAACGCCAGCTCTATCTCGAACTCAACGGCACTTCGCTCAGTACCCCGATCGCCGAACAGCGACTCGCGTGAGCCCCGCGGCCCGGAGGCCGGAACGCGGGGCTTGACCTCACCATATGTCGAGGCTCGAGAGTGTCGGTATGCATGTGGAAGACGAGCGGAGTATCAGAGCCACCCTGACCCCCCACACCGCGCCGCGCTTCAGGTTCTCCGCGATCTCGACCACTCCCGGCGCGCCGATATCCGAACCCGCCCAGTGGTTGAACGCACCCATCGCCGGGCCGGACCACAGCTGGAAGTCACCGCGGCGCTCGGTTTCGCCCTCGGTGGCCCAGCGGGTGGACATCCCGAGATACCAGCGGAAGCACAGGGCCATCCGGTGTTTACGGTCCCGTTCGGCGCGGGTGAGCTGTTTCGGATCGCGGGCCTGCCAGAAATCCCTGGCCCGCGCCCAGATTTCGTCGACGGTGGCGCCGAAGATCTCGGTCTCGAGCTTCTTCGTATCGGCCGGGCTCAGTTCGTCCAGACCGGAATGAGCGGTGTAGCGGTCGTAGAGCCACTGGGCACGGGTCCAGAAGCGGCTCCCCTTCTCGAGCACCTGCACACGGGCGCCGAGCTCGAACATATCGGCGGCGGGCGCCGTGGTGAAGTCGGCGATATCGGCGGCCGTCGGTATGACCGCCGCTGTTCTTCCGAGGCCGGACACTGCCGCGGGCGCAGCTACTCGCGCACACCGCATTTCACCGGCACAGCGTCCGATTCGCCTCGACGCAGCCGTCGACCGGGCAGCTCGGACGGAAAAGTCCTGGCGCCGCATCTGGTTCATCGTGGGGGCCACGGCAGTCTCACTCGCCATACGGCTCCTTCGGCGACTCGGCTCGCCGAGCGCCACCAAAGGGTAATCTTGTTCAGCGTATAGGCCTTCCGAGCAGTGGCTAGAGGATCGGCCGAGGCCCGGGACCCACACCCGGCCCGCGGTACGGCACCATCGGACGATGCGAACCGGTGCCCGCCGGCCCGATGGACCCGCCGGTCCCCGACCCGATACCGCCGGACGGCTACCGCCCGACTTCTACCGGCTCTGGGGCGCGTTCACCGCCGGCCAGCTGGGCAGCGCCCTCGGCGCCGGCGCGCTGCCGCTGGTGGCGATCGTGCTGGTCGGCGCCTCCGATCTCCAGGTCTCGCTGATGGTGGCGGGCGCCGGGGTGGCGGCGGCCGCGATCGCGTTTCCGCTCGGCCCGTTCCTCGAGTTCCGGCGCAGACGCCCCGTCATGACGGTTGCGGGTATCACGGCGTGCGCCGCGCTGATCTCGGTGCCGATCGCCGCCCGGTTCGACATGCTCACCTACACGCACCTGTGCGTGACCGCAGCGGTCCAGACACTGTGCGCCGTCGTCTTCAATGCCGCGCGCGACGCGCACCTCAAAACCCTGGTCCCCGCACGGCAACGGGTCCGAGCCGGAACCCGGCTGGAGACCACCTTCTGGACCTCGACCACACTGGGCGGCCCGGTCGGCGGACTGCTCGTCACGGTATTCGGGACGACGACCACCCTGATCGTCGATTCGCTCGGACATCTGGTGTCGGCGCTCGGTATCCGCCGGATCCGCACGCCCGAAACCCCTCCCCCACAACGGGACGGCAACCGTCCCACCCCGGCCGGGATCAGAGCGGGCTGGACCTATCTCTTCGCGCATCCCACCCTGCACCGGCTGTTCTGGAACGCCATGCTCTTCGGCGGTTCACTGGTGCTCATCTCGCCGTTGCTGGCGCTGCTCATGCTGCGAGAACTGGGTTTTCCGCCATGGCAGTACGGGCTGGCCCTCGGGGTGCCGGGGCTCGGCGGCCTGCTGGGGTCGTGGTGCGCCCCGCGGCTCGTCGCCCGGTTCGGTGAACACGCCGTCCTGCTCGGATCCGGCACGCTGCGTACCTGCTGGCCCGGACTGCTCGTACTCGCCGGGCCCGGGCCGCTCGGGCTCGCCGTCGTCCTCGTCGCCGAAACGCTGCTGCTCTTCTGCGCCGGCGTATTCAACCCGGTGTTCGCCGCCTATCGCACGAACCACACCGCCGACGACCATATGGTGCGCGTCGGCACCGCCTGGTCGATCAGCGCCAGATGCGTCCAGCCCGCGTTCATCGCCCTCGGCGGTGTACTCGCGACCGCGATCGGCGTACGCGCGGCGATCGGCGTGGCGGCGCTGGCGCTGCCGGTCAGTGCCGCCCTGCTGCCCTGGGGCGGCGCGCGCGGAGACGCAGAGCCCACTCCGGTGACCGGACCGTGTCCAGGGCTCGATGAGCCCCGCGCGGATGGCATAGCGGGTCAGCGCCGGCCGATCACGTAATCCCATCTTCTGCGGGATATCGGCCCGATGCCGGTCCCCCGTCGTCGGCCACCCCGCCGCGTCCGTCGTCGGAGACCCGCAGCACCAGCGAATCACCGTGCACCCGCAGGCTCGGCCCGACCCGGTGGGCGCCCGCGTGCCGGGCGATATCGGTCAGGCCCTCCTGGGCAGGCGCGGGACCGGTTACGCGATCCGAACCCGACTGTCGAGGATCGGCTACCGGTCCGGTTTCCGCTCCGCCTCTACATTCCGCCAGAACTTCACCCGGTATTTCGGGATGACGCCCGGCCGGATGCGCGAACAATTCGGCTCCGCCGGGCCGGCGCCGGGTCCGCAGTGACCGGTGCCGCGCGCACCGGTGTCACGCGGGAACCACCGCCACCCGCGCCTCGCGCACCGTGGGTTCCCCGAGCCGGTGCCCGGGCCGCTTTCGACGTCGAGATCCGTGCGCGCAGCGCCTGATCAGGTCAGCCGGCGGATGTCCCCGCGCACCCGGTAGAACCCACCGCGCGCCGACTCGGCCACCCCGTCCACCACATAGCGGGTGCCGGCCTGCCGGATATCCCGGGGGAACTGCACATTCCACTCCCGCCGGTAGCCCGGTGAGACGATGTGCACCCGCAGACGCCCGCCCACATCGATACATTCGACGACCACGCCACCTCCCGCATCGGTGGCCACCTCCACGGTGCTGCTGGGCACCACGGCGGCCAGCGGCGGCGCCTTCACCGAGACGGTCTGCGGCAGCACACCCTGTTCGGCGTCGCGGACCGCGGTCTCGCTCACATCGAGGCAGGCCAGGGTGCCGGCGGTCGTGACGAGGTACAGCCGGTCGTCGTGATACTGCATCGAATACGCCGAACCGCAGCCGGTGCCGAGTTTCCAGAGCCGGCGACCGTCGGCGTCGAAGCAGTACACCGACGAATAGTTGTCACCGGCGAAGACGTAGCGTCCGTCCGGCGAGGCCGCGCACGAGTACACCGCGGCGTCGCACTGGAATGTCCGGTCGGCGCGGCCGCCCTTGTCCAGCATGCGCACCTGGTTACGCGCGGTACCGGCGTACACCGCCCCGGCCTCCTGCCAGCCGAACAGCACCGCTCCGCCGGTGCCGCGGTGCCACTGATGGTCACCGGAGGCCAGGTCGTATTTCGTGACCCCGCCCGAATGCCCGTGGTACACCCCGTCCGCGTCGATGCGCACCATCCAGCCCGAATCCCCATCGCTGCGCCGCGACCACAGCGATTCTTCCTCGTGGTCGATCACGGTGAGGCCGCCCTGCACATCGGAGACACCGAGGATGCCGTCGTGGATATCGAGCCAGTAGATATCGACATCGGCGGCGATATCGTAGGCCGCCCGCGGCACCTTGCCCGACAGATCGTAGACCCGGCCGTCGTCGCAGCCGGCGTAGATCCAGAAGTCGTCGGCGACAATGCATTTGACCGAGTCGGGTAGCCGGAAGCGCCCGGTCACCTCACCCGCCGGGGTGAGCGTGAAGACGTCGCCGTGCTCGTTACCCACCCAGCAGCGCTCGGAGTCGATGAAGATACCGAACGCCGCGGCACCCGAATCGAAGGTCCACAGCACCGGTGCGGTCCGGGCGGTGGAACGTCCGCTGGTGATCGCCCGCCGGGTGACCGCCCGTGCCGCCCGCGCGCCCGGGACCGCGGGGGCATAGCCCCTGCGGACCTTCTCGCCGATCTTCTTCTGCGCCGCCGCCTGCGCCTTCTGCGCGTCGGCGAAGGAGCTGACCTTGCTCTGCCCCTGGTCACCGATCCGCCCGTACCGGATCGTCACCTGGGTGCCGTCCACCGCGACCTCGTAGAACTTGTGCGCCGATCCTCCTTCCTCCGACAGTTCGAGATAGGTCGTGGTTGCCGTGGTCATACTGGCCCCGCTCGTCGTCGTTGCGCTTCGACGCGAAAAGTAGCAACCGGCACCGACATACGGAACACCGTCGAACCGGCGCCGCGGAACCTGCGGGCACGGGGCGCCGCGGACACCGGCCGAGACGGTGCTCACACCGCGTCACGCACACCGGCCCGGTCTCGTCTCCAGTGGTAGGACCCCGGAGAACGGAGCCACCATGCCTCAGCAGCGCACCCATGTGGTCGTGATCGGCGGCGGATACGCCGGAACCCTGGCCGCCAACCGGCTGCGCCGGCGGCCGGACCTCGGGGTCACCCTGGTGAATCCACGTCCGGAATTCGTCGAACGCATCCGCTTGCACCAGCTCGCCGCCGGTACGGGTACGGCGACAGCCGGCTACGACTCCCTGCTCGGAACCGGGATCGATCTGCTCGTCGACACCGCGACACGGATCGACACCGGCACCCGGACGATCCACACGGCCGCCGGTGCGGAACTGGCCTACGACTACCTCGTCTACGCCGTCGGCAGCACCGCGGCGCCGGGTTCGGCGGTGCCCGGCGCGGCCGAATTCGCCTGCTCCGTCGCCGAACTCGAGCAGGCCCAACGGCTGCGCGCGGCACTCGCCGGGACGGCCGCGAAGGCCCCGGTCACGGTCGTCGGCGCCGGCCTGACCGGGCTGGAGACCGCGACCGAACTCGCCGAGCAGGGCCGGACGGTGCGGTTGATCTGCGGCGGTGTACTGGGACCCGCGCTCAGCGCGCCGGGACGCCGTGCGGTGGCCGCCCGGCTGCGCCGTCGCCACCCACTACCGTTGCCCCGTGACCGCCTCGGAAATCCCGCGACCGTTTCCCACGATCGAACCCTACGAGTCCGGCCTGCTCGACGTAGGAGACGGCAACCGGATCTACTGGGAGACCGGCGGTAACCCGGCAGGCCGTCCCGCGCTGGTGGTCCACGGCGGGCCCGGCAGCGGTGGCCGCCGCGGCGCGCGCACCATGTTCGACCCGGAGGTCTTCCGGATCGTGCTGTTCGATCAGCGCGGCTGCGGTGAGAGCCGGCCGCACGCCGCGGATCCGGCGGTCGATATGCGGCACAACACCACCGAGCATCTGCTCGCGGATATGGAGGCGCTACGCGAACACCTGGGTATCGACCGGTGGCTGCTCTACGGCGGCTCATGGGGTTCGACGCTGATCCTCGCCTACGCCGAGCGTCATCCGGAACGGGTCACCGGAATCGTGCTGGTCGGGGTGACGACGACCCGGCCGCAGGAGATCGACTGGCTCTACCACGGCCTGCGGCTGCTGCTGCCGGACGAATGGGAGCGGTTCCGCGCCGGCGCCCCGGCCGGCGTCCGGGACGACGAACTGGTCGAGGCGTATCGGCAACTGATGGAAGATCCGGATCCCGAGGTCCGGGCGGCGGCGGCCCAGCGATGGTGCGCGTGGGAGGACGCGGCGATCGCACACGAAAACCTCGGCACGCCCGGTCAGTACAGCGCTAAACCCGATGCGGCGCGGCTGGCCTTCGTCCGGATCTGCACCCACTTTTTCGCCCACGCCGCCTGGCTCGAGGACGGCAGCCTACTGCGCGACGCCCATCGGCTCGCCGGCATCCCCGGTGTGCTCATCCACGGCCGCCTCGACCTGTCCGCACCCCTGCGCACCGCCTGGGAGCTCGCCCGTGCCTGGCCCGGCGCCGAACTGCGGATCGTCGACGATTCCGGGCACACCGGCAGCCCCGCCCTGCGCACCGCCGTGCTCGACGCGATCGCCCGTTTCACCGACTGACGCGAGTACCGCTTCCCGGATGCGCGGCCACCGTACGAAAGGGCTCGGGTTCCATACGATCAGTCGGCGACCGGCGGGTGTAACGCTCCGGCCGGAGTGCCGTCGAACGCGCTGTCCGATTGCCGCCGGCGAGCCGTCCACCGGACTCCGATAGTGGTTCCATGACCGCAACTTCCGCACCGTCGGCCCGGCTCGTCCTCGAAGGCATGTATCGCGCCGAAGCCGAGTACCTCGCCGCCGGCGGACCGGGCAACGCCTCGTTCACCACGCTCGCGCCGTTCTTCGCCGCGGACGTCGAACTCCACCAGGCCGACGGTCTCCCCTACGGCGGCGTCTGGCGCGGCCATGCCGGTATGGAGCGTTTCTTCCTCGTCATGAGCGCCACCTGGGACCGCTTCGATATGGCCGAGCAGACGATCCTGTCCGATTCCGGCCCGATCGTGGTCCACACCCGTGTGTACGCCCGCGCCCGCGTCACCGGCCGCGAACTGGATTTCCCCATCCTGCAGACCCTCACCGTGGTCGGCGGGCAGATCACCGAAGTCCGCCCGTTCTACTGGGACACCGCGGCCATCGCGGCCGCCTGCTCGCCAACCCCCGACAACGGATAGCAGGTGCAGCCCGACCTCGGGCACACACCGAGATTCGAAACGATGACGCGGGCTCGGAAACCGGTGGGTCGACGCAGAAAACGGCCTCGGCACACAGTGTCCCGCGCGTACGTTGCCGAGCTGTCACACCAGGATGTCGCCGGACTTCCCGGGCGATCCGCTCCGGGACTTTCGCGGTTTTCTATTGACGAGCGTGGTGTCGCCGCTGTAGTGGGTCAGGAGCCGGGGATCCATGACCGCGCGCCACAGCGGTGGGACGGCGGCGAGCAGGACCATGGTGGCGTAACCGAACGGCAGCTGTGGGGCTTCGTCGGAACTGCGCAGCGTCTGGTAGCGGCGGCCGGGGTTCGCGTGGTGGTCGCTGTGGCGTTGGAGGTGGAGCAGAAAAACGTTGGTGACCAGGCGGTCGCTGTTCCAGCTGTGGCGTGGTGCGCACCGCTCGTAACGGCCGTCGGCGCGGCGGGCCCGGAGCAGACCGTAGTGCTCGAGGTAGTTCACGGTCTCGAGCAATCCGATGCCGATCACGGCCTGTAGCGCCAGATAGGGGATGACGACGGGCCCGAAGACGAGAATCATCGAACCGAACACCACGACGCTCAGCGACCATGCCTGCAGTAGCTGATTGTCCCGGCTGAACCACCTCTTCCCTCTGCGGGACAGGCGTTCCCGTTCCAGGGCAAGTGCCGAGCGGAAGCCGCCGACCGCGCTGCGCGGTATGAACGCCCACAGCGGCTCGCCGAAGCGGGCGCTCGCCGGGTCCTCGGGTGTGGCGACGCGGACATGATGGCCGCGGTTGTGCTCGACGAAGAAATGACCGTACCCGGATTGCGCCAGCGCGATTTTCGCCAGCCAGCGTTCGGAATGTTCGACCCGATGGCCGAGTTCATGCGCGGCATTGATGCCGATACCGGATACAATCCCCAAGGTTACGGTCAGCCCGAGTTTGTCGACGAGCGTCAGTTCGGAGCCGGACCACATGTATCCCGCGATAGCCAGACCGATGAGTTGCATAGGCAGGAAGAGAAATGTGCACCAGCGGTAATAGCGGTCGTTGGACAAGGCCTCGTAGTCTTCGTCGCGCGGACTGATTCCGTCGCAGCCCGCCACGATGTCCAGCACCGGAATGATCACGAACACGAGGATCGGACCGATCCACCAGAAGAGCGTGAGCCCGGTGAGGTGCACCAGTTGCGAGGGTAGTAGCGCGCAACCGGGCGCCACGGTGCTCAGAATCCAGAGATAGCGTTTGTGATCGCGCGCGTTTTCGCGTCTGAGAGGTGTCATATCCGTTCCGCTCTTTCGCACGGCAACCTGATCAGTGATGGCAGCTGAAGACGGGTAACGCTGAAACGCCGCATATCTCGATACGCCCGGCCGGTCGGCCCGGAGCAGAGAGTTCCTGGACCGACGGTAGCCGGACATGGCCAGCGAGACACGCGGACGCGTTCAGCCGAGAATGCGTGATCGCGGCAGAGCTACTGCCCGATCGGGATATCGGAGTGCCGGAGGCGGTCGTGCCTCCGCCGGACTACGGCAGGGCCGCGCAGTTCGCGGGGGCCGGCACGTTGGCAAGGCGATCGGTCACCCACTGCTGCGAGGTCATCAGCGACGGGAAGAACGCTACATCGTGGGTACCCAGCAACCCGGCGGATATGGGGGGCAGACCGGCGTCCGAGTCCAGCTGAACGGTCGCACCGGCACCGCACCAACTCGCGGCCATACCGTGCACGGCCGCGTACGGCGCTCCCTCATCGTGCCTGGCCGAGTAGATACGGACCGGCACCGAGGGGGCGAGCCCCCCGAGCCGCTGCTGGTCGAACGCCCTTTTCAGTTCCGGGGAGCCATCGATCACGGCCGTGAGCGGCAGTCCGCTGGTGGTCCACTGCGTCGTGTTCTGCGGTTGTGTGAAACTGCTGGAGAGGCCGCCGCATTTACCGATCGCCTCGTTCATGATCGCCTTACCGGTGTTGTTCAGCGCGGCGTCGAGTACCGGCCGGGTGTCGGGATAATCGGCGGCGATGCCGTTGACGATCCAGGCGATGGCCGTTCCGACACCGGGGCGGCCGTCGAAGCGCGCGATGTAGTCCTGTGGGCTCACCAGGGGCCCGCCCACATAGACGCCGCGCACGTTCAGGTCGGGAGCATATTTCGGTTGCAGCTCGGCCGCCGCCGCGGAAGCCATGCCGCCCTGGGAGTAGCCGTACAGCAGGACCGGCGAGTTCGGACCGAGTCCGGTATCGGGCAAACGCAACGCGGCACGCGCGGAGTCCAGTACCGCGTAGCCCTGTGTTTTGCGGTTGAGGAAGTTGTGGATGCCCGGCGCGTTGAGGTCGTGGTAGTCCGTTATCACCACCCCCATACCGCGAGCGAGCAGTTGGTAGATCGCGATGGCGTCGTATTCGAAGATCATATCGGCCGGCGGCTGGAATCGGACCACCTGCGACAGCATCGCCGAAGGCGCGCATTCGGCGCCCTGCCCCTGGGTGCCGCCCGCATACGCCACCAGCGGGCGCTCTCCCGGGCCGGTCCACGGCGCGAGCGGCTCGAGGTACGTGCCCACCACAGTGGTGGGCGCGTCATGGGTATCGCTGCTGGCATAGGTGAGGCGTATCGACCTGGCCGGGACCGTCCCGGGTATTCCGGGCGCCGACACCACTGTTTGCGACGCTTCGGCACGGAGAATGTCGCCCCCGGCGCCTTGCGACTGTAACGGCGCCGGTTCCGTCCATGCCGGTGGTGCGGCGATCGCCCCGCCACCGGCGACGATGAAAGTTCCTGTCAACACTGCGACCCAGGCGCGTTTTTCGCTCTTCATACCGATCCTTCATGCGTGTGGTTCATCCAGGGCAGTTATCGGGCCGGAAGGCACGAGCGCCGCAGACGCAGCACAACGCTGCTGGTCAGCGGACCATTAGCAGGAGACGGTGACGCTTCGATCCAACCGATCACATCGAATACTGCGAGTATCTCTATTCGAGCGCACAAGCAGGAGCACAGGCATTTCGATTGCCGAGGCCACAGCTTATGCCATGCGGCGAGCGCAGTCCGGGAAGCCGCCACCCCGATTCGGCGCGAGTCGACCGGTCTCCGGTCAACGCAGGCAACCGGATGGAAGAATGGCCGGACGCGCAGACCGCTCCGCGTGCGTACGGCTCCATGGACGACCTGCTGGTCGGGTCATCTGCCCAGCAGAAGACGGCATCGGAGGAGATCCCGTGACCACATCAGGCGGTATCGGCACCGATCGGGCCCTCGTGGATCTGTACAAGGACATCCACCGGCATCCCGAACTCGGGTTCCGCGAACACCGCACCGCCGCCCTCGTGGCCGACCGGCTGCGCGGCGCCGGGTTCGACGTCACCACCGGAGTCGGACGGACCGGGGTGGTCGGCGTCCTGAAGAACGGTGCGGGCCCGACTGCCCTGCTGCGAGCCGATATGGACGCCCTGCCCGTACGAGAGGACACCGGCCTCGACTACGCCAGCACCGTCACGGTCACCGATGAGGACGGCCGCACCGTCCCGGTGGCCCACGCCTGCGGTCACGATCTGCACACCACCTGCCTGGTGGGTGCGGCACAGACGCTCGCCGCCGACAGCTCCGGTTGGCTGGGCACCCTACTGCTGGTGTTCCAGCCCGCCGAGGAGCTGGGCGCCGGCGCCCAGGCCATGGTCGACGACAGCCTGTTCGACCGATTCCCGATGCCGGATGTCGTCCTCGGCCAGCATGTGGCGCCGCTACCGGCCGGCAAGATCGCCGGGCATCCGGGCCCGGCGTACGCGGGCTCGGATTCGCTGCGCGTGCGGCTCGTCGGCCGCGGCGCACACGGATCCATGCCGGAGGCCTCGGTCGATCCCGTCGTACTGGCCGCCGCGACGGTACTGCGCCTGCAGACCGTCGTCTCCCGGGAGATCCCGAGCACCGCGACAGCGGTGCTCACCGTCGGTTCGAGCCATGCCGGCGACGCCGCGAACGTGATTCCCGGGCACGCCGAAATCCAGTTGAACATCCGCAGTTACGACCCTGCCGTGCGCCGGCGCATCCTGGATAGCGTCGAACGCATCGTGCGCGGCGAAGCGGCCACTGCCGGCGCGCCGGAAGAGCCCACCATCACCGAGATCGAACGCTTCCCGGTCGTCATCAACCACCCGGCCGCATTGCACAGAACCCTCGAGGCCTTTGCGTCGTGGCTGGGGCCGGACAATATCCTCGATCCGGGAGCCGGCGCCGGAAGCGAGGACGTCGGCATCTTCGCCACCGGTTCCGGCGCGCCGCTGTCCTACTGGCTGCTCGGCGGCGCGGACCCGGCCCAGTTCACCACGGGCGATATGACCGACCCCGCCCTGCTCACCGTGCCCTCCAACCACTCGCCCCGGTACGCCCCCGTCATCGACCCGACGCTCCCGATCGGCGTCGGCGCCTTGGTGACCGCGGCCCGCACCTGGTTACCGGCCACCCGCTGACCCACTTGGAGCCGGAGGGGTGGTTCCGAGCCCCACTCGATGCACGGCACGCCCGGCCGGAATTCCGTTGACACTTCCGGCACCGACCGGCAACCTCCCGGTATGCGAGAGAACCCGATGTCGATCGACCTGGAGCCGCTGACCGAGAACAGTCTCGCAGCGCTGCTGGCGGCGGCGGTGGCCGATGCCGATCCGTCGGAGGTCATGCCCCCGGTGGCCGGGGAACCGGGATGGACCGCTCAACGCAAGCAGGCTTTTCTGGAGTTCCACCGTGGACGCGCGCTCCGAGCCGAGGAGCCGGTCGAACTCACCTACGTCATCACGGTCGACGGCCGGGCCGTTGGTGCGGCGCGCCTGGAATATCAAGGCGACTCGTTCGAAGCAGGTGTCTGGATCGGCCGCTCCCACCGCGGTCGCGGAGTCGGACGAGCGGTCGCCGGAAAACTACGAATCGCCGCCGCGGCTACCGGTATCCGGCAGATTGTCGCCGTCACCACCGATGACAACGCAGCCGCGCGGCGGCTGCTGCCGGCAGGGACGCCGGTGGGCGAGGACGGCACGGTCAGGGCAGCCGTAGAGCTCGAATAACGCAAGAAATGTCGAACACCGGAACTGTCCGGGATTCGGCAATACCGCAGCGTTGTATCGCCCGGCACGGCCCGCGCAAAGATGTCGTGCCCGGCTATTCCGGCCACACCAGTGCCCAGACCAGCACTGCCAGCGGCAGCCCTACCGCAATGAGGAAGCCGAGTGTGATCACGCCCGGCCCATATCGACCACCGGCCACCGGTGACCGCGCGGGTAGACCTGGACAGGCGTGACCAGCGCGGCGAGATCGGTCACGACATGACGCATCGCGTCGGCGTGCTCGAACCCCGGCACCACGACGGCCTCGGCTTCGTGTTCGGCCACCGCGCCCGCCAGGATCAACGAAGAAACCAGCGGGCCGGTGTCGAGGTAGATCGTCCACACAACCCGGTAACCGAACCGGTCGGCCACCTGATGAATATCCACGCCGTGGCCGAACACATCCTTGCGGATCAACCCGAGCGCCCTACCCCTGCCGTCCATCTGCTCCCTGTCCCGCGCGTGTTGGTGTGCACCCGCCACCGGGGAGCGAGTCATGGCCCCCGAGTGCAGCTCTGGTGGGCCGACCCGGCGGCGGGGCCGAAAATGACGCTAGAGGCGCAGAGTTGGCGTTCACTACGACTTTGCGAGACTTTGCGCGAAACCTTGGCGTGTGCAGACCAATACAGGATGATTGCGCTATCAGATCATCTCGATCGCAAAGGATGCATACCGTGCACTTACGACTTCTCGGCTCGGGCTCGGATCACGGCACCTGCCCGGCGGTGTATGCCGCCGACACGGGCGCACTTGTGGTGCAAGGCGATATCACCGGCCGCGCGGCCACCGTACTGGTCCCTCACGAACTGATCGACTGGCTCGAACCGGGTATGAAGTTGCGGGTGGAGGCCGCCGATACGCCTGGAGCTTTTCTCGTAACCGGCGAACCCGTCACCGCGCCGGAGGTTCTGGCGCAGCTGACCCTTGCCGACCACGAAACGGCCGTGGTGGTGCGCTGATGCGGCATGTCGTCGGCGACGGGATATTCGAACCGCTGTTCCGCACGGCCCGATATCGCGCTTTCCACCTGGAGGTGCAGGACACCTACGGCGTAGCCGATGAGGTCGAAGCATTGCGGCGCTGGGAGGCCGGAGAAGCCTACGAGCCGGCGGAACAACCCGCATCCTGGAGAGCCTGGGATGACCTGATGGTCGAAACAGCCGGGCGCGGTGTCGTGCTCGAACGACTACGCGTGGTCACCGTTCCACACTCGGACTACACACGGTGGCTGCTCAGCCGAACGGATATTCGTATCGAAACAGGCGAATCGGTGCGATGGCTCCCCCGCCACCTCACCGGCCCGGACGAGGTACCCCGCGACGACTATTGGTTGTTCGACGACGATACCGTTGCATTCACCACCTTCGCCGAAACGGGAGAATTCATGGGCCTATCGATCACCACCGACCCAGGAATCGTCGACCGTTGTGTACGAGCGCGAGCGATTCTGTGGCAGCACGGCATCGACCACGCCCGGTATGCCGATAGCGAGTACACGCACGCGCAGTGAACGCTGTCTCCGACGCACGGTCCGCGCTCGGCGCACGCCTACGCGAATTGCGCCGAGCCGCTCACCTCACCGGCGTCGAACTCGCCGCACGGTGCGGCTGGCACTCCAGTAAGGTCAGCCGCATCGAGCGCGGAAAACAGGCACCCTCCGAAGCGGACCTCGCCGCCTGGTGCGATGCCTGCAAGAGCCTGGCCGTTCTCGACGACCTGGTTGCCAGCCTGCGCAACCTACGCTCGATGTACTTGGAGTGGCAGCGCACCGTGGCCGCCGGCCACGCCCACCGGCAACGCCAGTCGATCGAGCTGGAAGGGCAAACGCGGCTGATCCGATGGTTCGCCCCCGATACCCTGCCCGGCCTGCTGCAGACCGAGGAATACGCGCGTGCCGTCCTGCGCGCCTGCATCGCCATCACCGGTGGCCGTGACGACCTGGAAGAAGCCGTAGCCATGCGAATGGCACGCCGGCGCGTCCTCGAACGCGCCGGCCACCGGTTCCGTATTCTGATCGGCGAATTGTCGCTACACCGCACCGTCGGGAGCGCCGAGGTCATGGCGGCGCAACGTGAACACCTGCTCAGCGAGTCGACGCGGCCGAACCTGCGGCTGGGGGTGATCCCGCTGCGAGCCGAGTACCGAGCACCCGCGACGAACTTCGTGATGTACGACCGCGCCCAGGTCATCACCGAAACCGTGAGCGCCGAACTCACCATCACCCGGCCGTCGGAGATCGCGCTGCACGAGAAAACGTTCGCGCTACTAGCCGAGCAAGCCGTACACGGTGACGCCGCCCGAGCGTTGATCCGGGCAACTGCACCCCGATAAGAGAGCCGTCGAACAGCTTCGAGCGTCGCGTGCCGTATCCGACATGAAGTATGAACCCGACTCCGGGGCAAGTGACAACTGCAACTACTGACAGGCGCATCCTGTAGAGACTCCCGCAGGCCTCCTCTGATCCCGGCAGGCACACTTCTGCCCAGACCAGCCGCGCAGTTATCCGCCGACTCGCACAGGTCGTCAGACCATTCCCAGTGGACAAATCCTACCGGCACATACATTGGTGAAAAGGTGCCGTTCTGGATCAACTCGGCCGTAGCACCCTACGTTTCCGCTGGTAGAACCCAGTTTGTGGGGCGGGTGGGGCTCGAACCCACGACCAATGGATTATGAGTCCACGGCTCTAACCGACTGAGCTACCGCCCCTGGCAGCGACCTGAGGTCGCAAGTGTCGGATGGTACCCGTTTGGCGTGGCGGGGGCCAGTTGATCGGGTCCGGGCGGCCGTGGAGTGCCGGGGTGCTGGTTAGGCTGGGGTCGTTGCCGGAGCGGAGGAGGGCGCGTGGCGAAACTGTTCGTGCGGGCGTTGCAGGCGCATCAGTGGCTGTACGAGAAGAGCGGCGGGCTGGTGGGGCATCGGCTGCTGTTCGGGAATCCGACCCTGCTGCTGCGGACCGTGGGGCGGAAGACGGGGCTGGAGCGGACGTCGGCGCTGACCTATGCCAGGGACGGGGCGGATTACCTGGTCACCGCCTCGAACGGCGGGTCGCCGCGGCCGCCGGGGTGGCTGGCGAATCTGCGGGCGCGGCCGGAGTGCGAGATCCAAGCCGGGCGGCGCGCGTTTCCGGTTCGGGCCCGGGTCACTCTGCCCGACGATACGGAGTACGCGCGCCGCTGGGGGTTGGTGGACGCTGTGAATCAGGGCCGGTACAGCGAGTACCAGCGGATGACGAAGCGTCCGATTGCCGTGGTCGTGCTGTCGCCCGCGAGTGGTGCGGGTCAGTCGGAGTAGCTCTCCGAGCCGACCCGCGCACGCGCTCTCCGGGGCCGGAGGTCCTCCGGGGGGCGACTGGCGAGATGGACTACGGAGGCAACGAGAATCAGGATTGCGAGCACTACCAATGCGGTAACCACGGCACGCACAGTAACGATGTCAAGGGTGGTATTGCACCCCAGAACGGTCTATGGTGCGCACGGCGGTTTCCGCCAACCGGAGACCGTTTCGCCGGATATGACGGATTTTCGGGTATATCGATATACCGCCGGACATTTTGGGATACAAACCCAAAACCCTTGATGCGGTGTGAAATTACACAGTTCCACCGATGCCGAATCGGTATGGGCGCAACACGCAGACAGGTTCCCCACCTGTGAAAAGTGGTGAAGGCGAGTCCTATGCGGAACGCCTATTTTTGTGCGATCTCACAATCGGTTTCGCGTGTCCCACCCGAAATATTGACCGCGACTGCAAGTTACAGACACGCTGCCGAAAGGCATACGCCCCCTGCGCCTTCGACGGGGCTGCCATGGCCCGCCGGGCTCTCTCGAACGAGTTCTCCCGGCCGGTCGCTACGACGACGAGCCACCGCCGCAACTGCTACCGCCGCCCCCGCAGCTACTTCCACCGCCACAACTGCTCCCACCGCCGCAACTGCTACCGGAAGAACCACTGTCCCCGTGATTTCCACCGCCCGAGGCATCGGCGGACCAGATACCACCGGAGGAGGCGTATCCACCCCGCCGCGTTCGGTTACCGCCGCGCGGCGAACTCGTCTTGACGATCACCACCACAATGCCCACGACCACCGTGAGGCAGCCCACCCCGAATACCAACACGATGAACGGCGCCAGATCCATTTCTCAACGGTACCGAGGAAAACACTCGGCCACCGAACGTTTTCGACCGTGGAGCCACCGGACCTCCGCCTCGATATCCGCCACCGAGCCGAGACCCGCCCTCCGATACAGGAGACCGGTCCGGCGAGCGGTCCGCGATAATGACAGCGTGTCCGCGTTCACCCTGTTCCGCCGCCGCCGCGGGATCGATCCCGCCACCGTGACGCGGGCGGTCGATGAGCTCGAGCTCTCCGAAGCCGTCTACAAGACCTGCCCGTGGGAGCCGCGCGATCTCGTGGCCACGGGATTGCGGCAGTGGTTACGCTGTTGCGGCGCGGCGCTGGCGGACGGTCAGGTGATCGGGATGCCGTCGCACGCGGTCGACGAGGCATGGCACGGGCTCATCTTGTGCACGCGGCGGTACGCGCGGTTCTGCGAGCGCGCCTATGGACAGTTCCTGCACCACTACCCGGACGGCGACGGCAACGTGTCGGGCGGCGGGCAGGGTGACGACACGGCGAGCCGGCTCGGCCGTACTGTGGTGGCGTGGTCGCTGGTGGCGCGCCCGGGCGAGGAGTGTGTGCTCTGGGACCTGGATTCCCGGCTGGGACTGGCACAGCCCTGGGGAATCCCCGCCGAGCGGGTGGCCTCGATCGAAGCCGGCCTGCGGCAGCACGCCGCCGGCCGTTGAGCGGCTATCCGACCGCTATATATTCACTATTCGGGCAATCCGGATTAAGCCGACACGCCACGCTGCGGTATCTTCGGCGGGGTGAGTTACTCAGCCGTCGCAGCGGCCACCACCGAACTTGCCCTGATGCCGGGTTTTCTGGACCCGGTGAATCTGCTCAACTCGTTCGGCACCTGGGTGCTACTCGGCCTGCTCGTCGTGGTGTTCATCGAGTCGGGCCTGCTGTTCCCGCTACTGCCCGGTGATTCACTGCTGTTCACCGCGGGACTCATCGCCGCCTCCAAATCGGCGGAGATCGAACCCTTCGCGCCGATCTGGCTGCTCCTCGTACTGATCCCGATCGCGGCGATCGCCGGCGATCAGGTGGGCTATCTGATCGGCACCAAGGGCGGGGCCGCGCTGTTCAAGAGCGACGACGCGAAGATCCTCAAGAAGTCCTATCTCGACGAATCGCACGCGTTCTTCGAGAAGCACGGGCCGATCACCATCGTGCTGGCCCGGTTCGTCCCGATCGTGCGCACCTACGCACCGCTGGTCGCCGGGGCGGCCAAGATGAAGTACTCGGTGTTCCTCACCTACAACGTCGTCGGCGGCGTGCTCTGGGGCGCCGGGGTCACCATGCTCGGCTACCTGCTCGGCCAGATCGCGATCGTGCGCGACAATGTCGACCTGATCTTCCTGCTCATCGTGGCCGTCTCGGTGCTCCCGATCGTCTGGGAGGTCGTCAAACGCTATCGCTCCGGCCGGGGGAAGACCGCCGCGGCGGACGCGGACGAACCCGCCGATCACCCGGCCGCCTGATCGCACAGGCGGCCGGGCCACCGGTCAGCGCACCAGGCGGCGCAGCAGTTTGTTGCCGAACAGGGTGCCGATGGTCTTCTCCAGCGTGGCGGCGGTGGCCTCGCTGTAGGGATACCAGATGTTCTCCTTCTTCAGACCCCACCGGTCCAGCAGCACCGGCTGCGGGTGCGCGAAGCCGCGCAGCGCGTCCCGGCCGTTGACCAGGCCCAGGCCGCTGTCCTTGCGTCCGCCGAAGGGCGCCTCGGCGACGCCGTAGATCACCGACGCGTCGTTCTGCACCACCGACCCGGTCTTCAGCTGTTTGGCCAGCCGCACGACCTTGGCCTTGTCCTTGGTGAACACACTGCCGCTGAGGCCGTACTGGCAGTCGTTGGCCATCTTCACGGCCTCCTCCTCGTCCCGGACGCGCATGATCGCGACGATCGGGCCGAAGGTCTCCTGCTGCATGATGTCCATATCGTGGGTGACGTCCACGACCACGGTCGGCTTGAAGAACACGCCCTCGGCGGTATCGGATTCTCCACCGAGCAGGACGGTGGCGCCCTTGGCCTTGGCGTCCTCGACGTGCTTCTCGACGATCTCGAGCTGCCGGTCCCAGAACAGCGGGCCGACATCCTTGCCCACGGCGCCGTAGGTCACCTCGGCGGCGCGTTTGCGCACCTCCTCGATGAACCGGTCGGCGATGCTCTCCACCACGTAGATCCGCTCGACCCCGACACAGACCTGACCGGTGTTGAACATCGACAGGTACACCGCGCCGAGCGAGGCACGGTCCAGATCGGCATCGGCGCAGACGATCATCGCGTCCTTGCCGCCGAGTTCGAGGGTGACCGGGATCAACCGGCCCGCGCAGGCGGCGGCGATCTTCTTGCCGGTGGCGACGCTGCCGGTGAACGAGATCTTGTCGACATCGCCGTTCACCAGGGCCGCGCCGGTCTCGCCGTCACCGTGCACGACCTGCAGCACGCCCTCGGGAACGCCGGCCTCGTGCAGCACCTTGACCGCCCACTCCCCCGAGTGCGGGGTGACCTCGGACGGTTTGAGCACCACCGAGTTACCCGCCAGCAGCGCCTGGGCGATCGGGTTCAGCGAGAGGATGAACGGGCCGTTCCACGGCGTGATGACGCCCACCACGCCGAGCGGCTGATAGTTGATGACGAGTTTCTTCAGCGGCAGCATGTAGCCGTGCAGGCGGCGCTTCTCGTCGGCCAGGTCCTTGGTGGCGCGGCCACTCCAGTAGTTCAGGAAGTCGCAGGCGGGCACCATTTCCACGGCCAGCGCCTCGACCCGCGGTTTACCGGTCTCCTGCCTCACCGTTTCGACGATCTCGTCGCGACGGGCCAGTAGCACCGAGACCGCGTTGCGGATGATCGCGGCACGTTCCGCGACCGGCCGGGCGGCCCAGCCCGGCTGCGCGGCGCGCGCCGTGGCCAGGACCGCGGCTACATCGTCGGCCGTGCTCACCTCGATCTCGCCGACGCGTTCGCGGGTAGCGGGGCTGCGCAGCTCGAGCCGCCGGCGTCCGTCGGCGGTCGGCTCCAGCTGTTCAACGATGGCCATGGTGATCTCTCCTCACCGGAGGAATTGGAACAGGTTCTACTTGAATTCGGAGCTTACGTCATGCGCGCGGGCGACGCACCGGGGATCGCTCGAACAAGTCCGGGACTACCCACGATGCCGCTATCAACCGATTCAATCAAGTGATTGACACAGGGCCGCCGCGCGGAACACCATCGACACGCGGTCCAGTGCCGGACCGCACCCCGATCGGCAGGAGACCGATGACAGCCGAGTCCCCGGACGCGAGTCTCACCGCGCCCTACAGCATCGAATTCCCGTACAACCGGACGGTCGGCGAGAAGATCGGCACCTTCCTCGGCGGTCTGCGCGACGGCGAGTTGTACGGGGTGCGCACCGCCGCCGGCGCCGTGCTCTGCCCGGCGCTGGAGTTCGACCCGGCCACTGCGGCCCCCACCGGCGAGCTGGTCCGCCTGACACCCCTCGGCACCGTCACCCACTGGACCTGGGTGCCCACCCGGCCCGGCGACGAGATCGAGGCCGACCACTTCGCCTGGGCCCTGATCACTATCGACGGCACCGAGGGCGGGCTCTTCCACGCCGTCGATACCGGCGGCGACCCGTCCCGCCTCGCCGCGGGCCTGCGGGTGGCACCCCGCTGGCGCGCCGAACGGGTCGGCAGTATCCGCGATATCGTCTGCTTCGAACCGCTGGAGTCGTGATGAGCACCCTGCCCACGCCCGTGGAATCGTTCACCAGCCCGCACAAGGTGGACTACACCTTCGTCGCCGGAACCGGGCGTTCGACCTTTCTGCGCGGGCTGAAGGAACGCCGGCTGCTGGCCCGCCGCTGCCCGTCCTGCGAGCGCGTCTACCTGCCCTTCCCCGAATTCTGCTCCCGCTGCCTGGTCGAGCTCGCCGCGCCGTTCGAACTGGACGGCACCGGCGTGGTCACAACGTTCTGCGTGGTGAATTTCCCGTTCCCGGGCCAGGTGATCGACCCGCCGTACCTGGTGGCCTATATCCAGGTCGACGGTGCGGACACCACGCTCATGCATCTGATCCGCGACATCGAACTCGCCGATGTGCACATCGGGATGCGCGTGGAACCGGTGTGGTGCGCCGAGGAGGACCTGGACACATCCATGAACAGCATCCGCTACTACCGGCCGGTCGCAGGAGGTTCCGATGCGTGATATCGCGGTGGTCGCATTCGCGCAGTCGCCGGGGACCTCCGCCGACCGGCACGACGATATGGCCGAGATCCTGCTGCCGGTGATGCGCGAGGCGCTCGGCTCGGCCGGAATCGACCGCACCGAGGTCGATTTCTGGGCGTCGGGCAGCCACGATTTCCACGAGGGCCGGACCTTCGCCTATATCGAATCACTCGACGCGGTGGGCGCGTGGCCGCCGATCTCGGAATCCCACGTCGAGATGGACGCCGCCTGGGCCGCCTATGAGGCGTGGTCGTGGCTGCAACTCGGCGAGGGCGAGATCGCGGTGGTCTACGGTGTCGGGCGCGGGTCGCTGGCCCACGATCTCGACCAGGTGACCGCCACCCAGCTCGACCCGTACTTCCTGGCCCCGCTGCGGCCGCATCAGGACGCGCTGGCCGCGCTGCAGGCGCAGGCGTTGATCGCCGCCGGGATGCTGGACGAGAAACAGCTGGCCGAGGTGGTGGTCCGGGCGCGGGCGGGCGCGGTGGGCAATCCGGGCGCCCAGGTGTCCGGGGAGTTCACGGTGGACGAACTGCTGGCCGCGCCATATCTGGCGTCGCCGCTGCGTGCCCACGATCGGGGGCCCCGCGGGGGGGCCCCGGCGGGGCCGGTGGGGGGGGGGGGGGGTAGATAGGGAGGGAGGGGGGTGGGGAAGAATGGTGTAGTAGGCGGGGT